>NZ_JBKFBA010000002.1:421614-444587 GCF_053345925.1 Rhodococcus sp. C26F | reverse complement strand
TTGGAGAGGGTTTCGAGGGTGGAAAACGTCTTCGACGCGACGATGAACAGGGTGGTGGCCGGGTCCAGGTCGGCCAGCGCCGCGGTCAGATCCGCCGGGTCGACGTTGGAGACGAACCGCGCCGCCGGCCCGTCGTGGAAACGCCGCAACGCGCGGGTGACCATCGCCGGACCCAGATCGGAGCCACCGATGCCGATGTTGACCACCGTGGCGATCGGCTGCCCGGTGGCGCCGCGCCAGTCGCCGCTGCGGAGGCGGTCGGTGAACTCGCCCATCCGGTCGAGCACGGCGTGGACGTCGGCGACGACATCGACCCCGTCGACGACCAGTTCCGCCTCGCGGGGCAGGCGCAGGGCGGTGTGCAGCACCGCCCGGTCCTCGGTGACGTTGATGTGCGCACCCGAGAGCATCGCCTCCCGAGCCGCGGCGATCCCCGCGGTGTCGGCGAGCTCGAGCAGGGCCTGCACGACCGGGGTGTCGAGGCGTTGTTTGCTGAAATCGATCACCAGATCCCCGGCAGGAACCGTCAACGCCGAGACCCTGTCGGGTTCGGTGGTGAACAACTGCCGCAACGACACCGATTCGAGCCGGTCGCGATGGTCTTCCAGAGCTTTCCACGGTGCCGTTGCGGTTACGTCGCTCATGTCGTCGACAGTAGTGCGCCCCGACACGGTGCGCCCGGTGTGCGACCGTGCCCCGGTGTGACTGTGCCCCGATGTGACGAAGGGATCCCTCGGTTTCCCACAGCGAGCGACCGCGGCGCGCATGATGGGGCATATGGATGCTGCAGAACTGATTCGGTCCGTCCCCACCGACCTGTTCCTCGGCGGTGAATGGGTGGCGGCCGAGAACGGAGCCACCTTCGGAGTCCACGATCCCGCGACCGGCGACGAACTCACCCGTGTCGCCGATGCCGCGCCCGGTGATGCCTTGCGGGCCCTCGACGCGGCCGTCGCGGCCGGTCCGGAATGGGCTGCGACCCCGCCGCGAGAACGCGCCGAACTGTTGCGGACGGTCTGGCAGAAGATCACCGAACGCGCCGACGACTTCGCGCTGCTCATGACACTCGAGATGGGTAAGGCACTACCGGAGAGCCGATCGGAGGTGACCTACGGCGCCGAGTTCCTGCGATGGTTCTCCGAGGAGGCGGTCCGCATCGCCGGTCGCTACACGCCCGCCCCTGCCGGCACCGGACGCGTTCTCGTGACGAAACAACCCGTCGGTCCCTGCCTGGCGATCACGCCGTGGAACTTCCCCCTCGCGATGGGAACCCGCAAGATCGGTCCCGCCCTCGCGGCGGGATGCACGATCATCGTCAAGCCCGCGTCCGAGACGCCCCTCACGATCCAGCTGCTCGCGCAGCTCTTCGACGAGGCAGGACTACCCAAGGGTGTCCTGTCGGTGCTGCCGTCCTCACATGCCGGTGAGGTCACCGGGCCGCTCCTCGAGGATCCCCGGCTGCGCAAGCTCACCTTCACCGGCTCCACCGAGGTCGGGCGCATGCTCGCCGAGAAGGCCGGTCGTTCGCTGCTGCGCACCTCGCTCGAGCTCGGCGGCAACGCGCCGTTCGTCGTCTTCGAGGACGCCGACCTCGACGCCGCGGTCGAGGGCGCGGTGGCAGCCAAGCTGCGCAACGGGGGAGAGGCCTGCACGGCCGCGAACCGCTTCCACGTCCACAACTCGGTGCGCGACGCCTTCGTCGCCAAGCTCACCGAACGCATGGCGTCGTACAAGCTCGGGCCGGGAACGGACCCCGACGCGACGCTGGGCCCCCTGGTCAACGAGAACCAGAAGAAGACCGTGATCGAACTCGTGCAGGACGCGGTGTCGGCGGGTGCCTCGGTGCGCCTGGGCGGTGAACCCGCGGACGGACCGGGATGGTTCTACCCGGCCACCGTGCTCGACGACGTGCCGAAGCAGGCCCGCATCCTGCAGGAAGAGGTCTTCGGGCCGGTCGCGGCCGTCACCGGCTTCGACACCGAGGAGGAAGCCCTCGCGGCGGCGAACGACACCCGCTACGGGCTCGCCGCCTACATCTTCACGCGCGACCTCGACCGGGCCCTGCGCGTGTCGCATGCGCTCGAAACGGGCATCGTCGGTGTGAACCGCGGTGTCGTCTCGGATGTCGCGGCCCCGTTCGGCGGAATCAAGGATTCCGGGCTGGGACGCGAGGGCGGTACCGAGGGCATCGAGGAATTCCTCGAGACCAAGTACATCGCCCTGCAGTAGGGAACTCAGCGATGGGCTGGACGGCCTCGCCGTCAGTGGCCGGGACGGCTTCGCTGTCAGTGGCCGGGACGGCTTCGCCGTCAGTGACCCAGGCGGCCACGCCCGAGGCGGAGCAGCAGCATCGCCAGGGTGTGGCCTTCCTGGCCCAGCTCGCTGAACCGCTCGAGGACCTTCATCTCGCGGCTGTGCACGAGACGGGTACCGCCGGACGCCATGCGGGTACGCCCGATCATGCGGGAGACCTCGGTGCGCCGCTTGACCGCGGCCAGGATCTCGGCGTCGAGACGATCGATCTCCTTGCGGAGCTCCTCGATCTCGGCCTCGGTGGGCACTCCGGTGTCGTCGGCCTCGGCCGGTGTTCCGGCGTTCGCCTGGCCCGGCTCGCCGGAAAGGGAAGAATCGATGTGCGTGCTCATGTCGTCTCCTCGCATCTGCTCTGAAGGATCGCCCGTATGGGAGCGGCTGTTACCGGTATCGGGTCGGGCCGGCGGTCGGGAATCGACAGCGACAACCGGAACTCGATCCGAGCCTGCAAAGGACAGAAGACATGGCCTCCAGTTTGCCACTCACCCTGCAGGCCCTGCCACTCGGCTCGATCGACTGTGTGGTCCGGATCCGTTGTCCGAACGGTCCGGTAGTTTGGTGAAACGATGAACACTCCCGTCGCGCTCGCAAACTCCCGCCCCGGATCCGATGCTCTTCTCGAAGGGCTCAATCCGCAGCAGCGGGAAGCGGTCACGCACGAAGGGGCCCCGCTGCTGATCGTCGCGGGCGCGGGCTCCGGCAAGACTGCGGTGCTCACGCGTCGCATCGCCTATCTGCTGGCCGAGCGCGGCGTCGTCCCTGGTCAGGTGCTCGCCATCACGTTCACCAACAAAGCCGCGGCCGAGATGCGCGAGCGGGTGGCGGCCCTGGTGGGGCCGCGCGCGAATGCGATGTGGGTCTCGACCTTCCACTCGAGCTGCGTCCGGATCCTGCGCGCGCAGGCGGGTCTGCTGCAGGGCATGAATTCGAATTTCACGATCTACGACGCCGACGATTCCCGTCGTCTGCTCACGATGATCGCGAAGGATCTCGAACTCGACAGCAAGAAGTACTCCGCCCGGCTGCTGTCCACACAGATCTCGAACCTGAAGAACGAACTGATCGGGCCGGAAGAAGCCGCCCACGAGGCGGAGACCGATTCGGCGGCCACCGAACTCACCCGTGTCGTCGCTCGGGTCTACGCGCACTACCAGCAGCGCCTGCGCACGGCGAACGCCTTCGACTTCGACGACCTCATCGGCGAGACGGTGGCGCTGCTGCAGGCTCATCCGCAGGTCGCCGAGTACTACCGGCGCCGGTTCCGTCACGTCCTGGTCGACGAGTACCAGGACACCAACCACGCGCAGTACGTGCTGGTGCGCACCCTCGTGGGCGATCCGGAGGAGGAATCCGCCGTCCCCCCGAGCGAACTGTGCGTGGTGGGCGACGCCGACCAGTCGATCTACGCCTTCCGCGGCGCCACGATCCGCAACATCGAGGAGTTCGAGCGCGACTACCCGCAGGCGCGCACGATCCTGCTCGAACAGAATTACCGCTCCACCCAGAACATCCTGTCGGCGGCCAATTCCGTCATCTCCAAGAACACGGGTCGCCGCGAGAAGCGGCTGTGGACCGATTCGGGCGAGGGCGAACTCATCACCGGCTACGTCGCCGACAACGAGCACGACGAGGCGCGGTTCGTCGCCGCCGAGATCGACCGGCTCGTCGACGGCGGCGACACCACCTACTCCGACATCGCGGTGTTCTACCGCACCAACAACGCCTCCCGCGCGTTCGAGGACGTCTTCATCCGGCACGGTGTGCCCTACAAGGTCGTCGGCGGTGTGCGGTTCTACGAGCGCAAGGAGGTGCGCGACGTCGTTGCGTACCTGAAGGTGCTCGACAACCCCGACGACACGGTGAGCCTGCGCCGCATCCTCAACACCCCTCGCCGCGGTATCGGCGATCGTGCCGAGGCGTGCGTGGCGGTGCACGCCGAGCGGCTCGGTGTGAGCTTCGGGCAGGCCCTCGCCGACGCCGCAGCCGGCAAGGTCGCGCTGCTGAACACGCGGGCGCAGAAGGCGATCGCCGGTTTCGCCGAGATGATGGACGATCTGCGGGCGATGCTCGTCGCGAGCGACGCCGACGGCAACGACATGGTCGACATCGGCGACGTCGTCGAGGCGATCCTCGAACGCACCGGATACAGCGCCGAGTTGTCGGCGAGCGACGATCCGCAGGACGGCGCCCGTCTCGACAACCTCCACGAACTCGTCAGCGTGGCAAGGGAATTCAGTGCCGACGTCCGTAACGCGGCCGGGATCGTCGACGACGAACGTGAAGAGGGGGATCCCGAAACGGGATCGCTCGCGGCGTTCCTCGAGAAGGTCTCGCTCGTCGCCGACGCCGACCAGATCCCGGAGAACGAGGCCGGTGTGGTCACGCTGATGACGCTGCACACCGCGAAGGGCCTCGAGTTCCCGGTCGTCTTCGTCACCGGTTGGGAGGACGGCCAGTTCCCGCACATGCGTGCCCTCGGTGATCCGGCCGAACTGTCCGAGGAACGACGACTCGCGTATGTCGGCATCACGCGCGCCCGGCGTCGTCTCTACCTCACGCGCGCCGTGCTGCGGTCGTCCTGGGGTCAGCCGCTCACCAATCCGGAATCCCGCTTCCTGCAAGAGATTCCGCAGCACCTCATCGACTGGCGACGCCTCGAGCCCACGCCCGCCCGTGGTCAGGCGATCGGCTCGGGCACCGGTTCACGGTTCGGTGCGGGCGAGCGGCGCGGATCCTCGGGAACACCGAGTTTCGGTGCGGCGCGCGGACGCAACAACCAGTTGGTGCTTGACGTCGGCGACCGCGTCAGCCACGACAAGTACGGTCTCGGAACGGTTCTCGAAACTCGGGGCTCGGGCCCCACGGCCACCGTCGTGATCGACTTCGGCAGTGCCGGCAAGGTGCGGTTGATGCTCGTCGGCGGTGTGCCGATGATCAAACTGTGATGCCCTGAAAGCCTGTGGCAGGCGCGGATTCGCACGAAAGAGCGGGTCCGCGCCGAAGCAGGAAAGAGGGCGGAACGGGACGCAGCGTCGAACGTACGGCGGCGAGGTCGGTCAGTCGCGCTGGATGCCGAGGGCGATACCGCGGGTGGCGAGCCACGGGACGGGGTCGATCTTGTCGACGCCGTTGAGGTGCACCTCGAAGTGCAGGTGCGGGCCGGTGGAGAAGCCGCGGTTGCCCATGGTGGCGATCTGGTCGCCGGCCATGACGTGCTGACCCACGGTCACCAGCGACTGGTCGATGTGCCCGTACACGGTGACGGTGCCGTCGGCGTGCAGGAGGCGGACCCACATGCCGAAGCCGGAAGCCGGGCCGGAATCGATGACCTCACCGTCGGCGACCGCGAGGATCGGGGTGCCGATGGGGCCTGCGATGTCGACGCCGGCGTGGAGGGTGCCCCAGCGGGCGCCGAAGTTCGAGGTGAACGACCCCACGGCGGGGAGAACGAACAGCGGGCGACGGGCCGCGGCCTCGCGCGCAGCGCGTTCCTCGCTGAACCGCTGGCCCTTGGCCAGGAGATTCGAGAACTGCGACAGGTCGTTCGGGTCGGCGATGTTGAGCACCTGCGGGGCCTGCGACGGCTCGGCGTCGGCGCTCGGCGCGAACTGCGCGGCCTGCGGCACTGCGGTGGCCGTGATGATCGAGGAATCGGCTTCGCCGGCGGCGAGAGCGACCTCGGAGTGCTCGGTGTTCTGTCCCGGACCACCATTGGCTGCGGCCTGGCCCGCGGCGACCACGGCGCCTGCGGCGACCGCGAAGACTGCGGCGCGACCCTTGAGGGCGGTGGGGGGAGTGGGAAGTCGATGGGCTCCACCGCGGGACGCGGGAGCGGTGACGTCGGTGCTCTCGTCGGGACGATCCTGCGCGAAGCGGTCGTCGCGGACGGCGTGGCCGAAGGAGTCGGAGTAGTAGGTGGGCTCGGGACCGGGGCCGGTGTTGCGGAAGTCCATCGTGGCGGCTTCCCAGGCGTTCCAGTCTTCGGGTGCCGATTCGGGACGGCGGGTTCGGCTCTCGGCACTCGGGTTACCAGAGCGCATCGCCATCCTCCGTTCGTGACCTCATCGTTACTTCGACCAGGCGACGGTAACGAAGCGATCGCAGGGGTGGCAAGCCGTAGTTCGTCCGGCGGACGTTATGTGAGTGGCATCACAGTGCAAACCGGGGCAAATTGGGACATGCCCCAGCGAACGGCGTCCCAAACACTGTTTTCCGACATGTCACGAGTCCGTTGCGCCGCGGCAGCGTGGGATCCGGTGTCGGAGGGCGAGTGGGTACCTGTCATTCTGAACCGAGTGCTCCGCTCGAACGTGGCGTCCGCCACGTTCCGGGAGGGGAACTGCGAAGTCGTTCCCGGACCTACGCGCGCGTGACCTGTGCCACATGGGACTGCCGCGCGTGATCCGCGGCCCGGCCGAGAAACTAGAGTCCGAAACGACCCGCTCGATACCCCGGAGCGGGCGTGAACGCAGACGAGACGGTGAGCAGATGGATCTCTTCGAATATCAGGCGAAGGAACTCTTCGCCAAGCATGACGTGCCGACGTCGGCCGGCCGTGTTACCGACACTGTCGCCGGTGCCCGCGAGATCGCGGAGGAAATCGGCAAGCCGGTCATGGTCAAGGCCCAGGTCAAGGTCGGCGGCCGCGGCAAGGCCGGTGGCGTGAAGTACGCCGCCACCGCAGACGACGCGCAGACCCACGCCGAGAACATCCTCGGCCTCGACATCAAGGGTCACATCGTCAAGAAGCTCCTGGTCGCCGAGGCCAGCGACATCGCGGAGGAGTACTACATCTCCTTCCTGCTCGACCGCACCAACCGCACCTACCTGGCCATGTGCTCGGTCGAGGGCGGCATGGAGATCGAAGAGGTCGCCGCCACCAAGCCGGAGCGCCTCGCCAAGGTCCCCGTCGACGCCGTCAAGGGTGTCGACCTCGCGTTCGCGCGTGAGATCGCCGAGAAGGGCCACCTGCCCGCCGAGGTCCTCGACGCCGCGGCCGTGACCATCCAGAAGCTGTGGGAGGTCTTCGTCAAGGAAGACGCTCTCCTCGTGGAGGTCAACCCCCTCGTCCGCACCCCGGACGACCAGATCCTCGCCCTCGACGGCAAGGTCACCCTGGATGCCAACGCCGACTTCCGTCAGTCCGGCCACGCCGAGTTCGAGGACAAGGACGCCACGGATCCCCTCGAGCTCAAGGCCAAGGAGAACGACCTCAACTACGTCAAGCTCGACGGCGAGGTCGGCATCATCGGTAACGGCGCCGGCCTGGTCATGTCGACCCTCGACGTCGTCGCCTACGCAGGCGAGAAGCACGGTGGCGTCAAGCCCGCCAACTTCCTCGACATCGGTGGCGGCGCCTCCGCAGCCGTCATGGCCGCCGGTCTCGACGTCATCCTGAACGACGCCCAGGTCAAGAGCGTGTTCGTCAACGTCTTCGGTGGCATCACCGCGTGCGACGCGGTCGCGAACGGCATCGTCAAGGCCCTCGAGATCCTCGGCGACGAGGCCAACAAGCCGCTGGTCGTCCGCCTCGACGGCAACAACGTCGACGAGGGTCGCCGCATCCTCGCCGAGGCCAACCACCCGCTGGTCACGGTCGTCGCCACCATGGACGAGGCTGCCGACAAGGCGGCCGAACTCGCCTTCGCAGCGAAGTAAAGGGACACACAGAACAATGGCAATCTTCCTTACCAAGGATTCCAAGGTCATCGTCCAGGGCATCACCGGCGGCGAGGGCACCAAGCACACCGCGCTCATGCTCAAGGCCGGCACCCAGGTCGTCGGCGGCGTGAACGCCCGCAAGGCCGGCACGACGGTCTCGCACACCGACAAGGACGGCAACCCGGTCGAGCTCCCCGTCTTCGGCTCCGTCGCCGAGGCCATGAAGGAGACCGGCGCCGACGTCTCGATCGCGTTCGTTCCCCCGGCCTTCTCGAAGGACGCCATCGTCGAGGCCATCGACGCGGAGATCCCGCTGCTCGTGGTCATCACCGAGGGCATCCCCGTGCAGGACTCCGCCTACGCCTGGGCCTACAACGTCCAGAAGGGCAACAAGACCCGCATCATCGGCCCCAACTGCCCCGGCATCATCACCCCGGGTGAGGCGCTCGTCGGCATCACCCCGGCGAACATCGCCGGCAAGGGCCCGGTCGGCCTCGTCTCCAAGTCGGGCACCCTGACCTACCAGATGATGTTCGAGCTGCGCGAGTACGGCTTCTCGACCGCCATCGGCATCGGCGGCGACCCGGTCATCGGCACCACCCACATCGACGCCATCGAGGCGTTCGAGAAGGACCCGGAGACCAAGGTCATCGTCATGATCGGCGAGATCGGCGGCGACGCCGAGGAGCGCGCGGCCGATTACATCAAGGCCAACGTGACCAAGCCGGTCGTCGGCTACGTCGCAGGCTTCACCGCTCCCGAGGGCAAGACCATGGGCCACGCCGGCGCCATCGTCTCGGGCTCCTCGGGCACCGCTCAGGCCAAGAAGGACGCTCTCGAGGCGGCCGGCGTGAAGGTCGGCAAGACGCCGTCCGAGACCGCTGCGCTCGCTCGCGAGATCCTGCAGTCGCTCTGACAGCAGCGTCGCCTTCCGTGCGCGCCTTCCGGTGGCTTTCGCCATCGGGAGGCGCGCACGCGCCATTTCAGGAGTCGATCCAGTCGACTCCCGCGGGTTCGAGTTCGCCCACCCCGGACGTCAGTGACGCCACCCAGCCCTCCAGTTCGCTCCGCTCACGCCCCGCGACGGTGAGGACCACCCGGTCCGCATAGGCCACGTCGAGCACCGCGACCCCGCGCCCGCGCAGTTCCGCCTCCACCCGACCCGCCTCGCCGTGATCGATCGCGAGGGTGAACTTCTCCTGCTGCCTGCGCTCGACGAGGAGCGCCTCGTCCAGTGCCGTCGCGACCGCACCCGAGTACGCGCGCACCAGCCCGCCCGCGCCGAGCTTGATCCCTCCGAACCATCGGGTCACCACCACCGCGACGTTCACCAGATCCCGGTGGTGCAGGACCTGCAGCATCGGGATGCCGGCCGTGCCGCCCGGCTCCCCGTCGTCGCTCGACCGCTCGGCACGCGCCGACGGGTCGTCACCCACCACGAACGCCCAGCAGTGGTGTCGGGCATCGGGATACAGTCGGCGTTGTTCGTCGACGAAGGCGAGCGCGGCGTCGGCCGTGTCGACACGACGAACCGCCGCGAGGAAACGCGAGTGCTTCACCTCCGTCTCGACCACGACGTCGGGGCCCGGGGCGAGAGTGTGCGGCATGGACCCCATTCTCTCGGGTAGTCCCTAGGCTGTTGACTGCAGGACGAGTGACCGACACACACCGATCGACGGCAGGAGAATCGATGACATTCCCCGCAGGCGCATCCGCCCAGAGCAAGGTGGTGCCGTTGCTGCTGCCACTCGCGGTGGCCGTGCTCGGTGCCGTGAACTTCCTGCTCGGCCTCACACCCTTCGTGAACATCACCTTCGGCTCGCAGGTGGCGCTCACGTCCTTCGATTTCGGCTTCGCCGTCGTGCCGCTGGCCTTCCTGCTCTTCGGCGGTGTGAGCGCGGCACTGTCGCTGCTCCCCGGCCAGGACCTGCGTGCCGTGGCCGTCGCGGCGTCGGGCGTCGGTTTCGTGACATCCCTGTTCCAGCTGTTCCATCTGCCCGAGGACACCGGGATCGCGTGGGGCGGCGTGACGATCCTCGTCCTCGGTTTCCTGCAGTTCGCGCTGGCGCTCGTCGCGCTGCTGTTCGGCCTCGGCATCCTCGTGTCCGGCCGGTCGGGCGACCGGAGTTCCTTCGGGTCGCAGCAGGGCGCCGGGCAGTACCAGGGATTCGGGACCGGTGCCGGAACCGGTCAGTCCCAGGGCTCCGGGGCGCCGCAGGGTTACGGTTCGCCGCAGGGTTACGGTCCGCAGGGATACGGCCAGCCCTACGGCTCGCAGCAGGGGGTCACCGGCGGGCAGTCCCAGTTCGGTGCGCCGCATCCCGGACACCAGGCGTATCCCGGACAGCAGACGTCGGGGGAGTACTCCGGCGCGCAGCAGTATTCGGGGTCGCAGCAGTACGGCGGGTCCCAACAGTATCCGGGCGCCCAGCAGTACGGCGGGCAGCAGTACAGCGGAGCCCAGCAGTTCCCCGGTTCCCAGCAGTTCCCGGGCGCTCAGCAGTTCCCGGGCGCTCAGCAGTACGGCGGGGGAGCACAGTATCCCGGTGCCCAGCAGTACGGCGCCGGCCAGCAGTACACGGGTGCGCAGCCGACCCAGCAGTACCCGGTCCAGGAACCGCACGGCGCTCAGGACTCGACGGACCACACCGACACCCGGGCGGACGGCACAGCCACCCGGGCGGACGGCACAGTGTCCGATGACGACACGACGGGCACGGAACGTCGCGAGGAGACCGGGACCACTGCGACCGGCGACCAGGAGGCCACGCAGGCCTTCCGCGCACCGGACGACCAGCGGTGATCGGCGCGCCTGACACCACGATCGCCGTGTCGGTGACACTCTCGAACCGATGACTTCGACGCTCGGCCGGTCCACCCGGCACGTTCCCACCGACGACGACAGCCTGGACCCGGAACGGTTCCGCATCCTGCTCGGCACCGCGGCCCGCGTTCCGGCGGTGACGCTCGCCGTCGTGGCCACCATCGTGGTGACGACGATGGTCGTCGCCAACAGCGATCTCACCGGCATCTACGCCGCGATCGCCGGCACGTGGCTCGCACTGCACCAGGTGACGCTCACGATCGACGGCACGTCGCTCGGCGTGCTGCCGCTGCTGCCCACCGCGGTCCTGGTGTGGCAGGCCGCGCGGGGATGCGCGTCCGCGGCCGACGCGCTCGTCGAGAACAGTGGGTACGCCCTCGACCGTCAGGACGTCTCCCGAATCACCGTCGCCGTCCTCGCCGGCCCGCTGATGGTCACTGCGGCGTCGCTGATCGTGCTGCAGGATGCGGCGAGCGTGCTGCCGGTGACGCCCCCGAATGCGGCAGCCGCGCTCGCATGGGTCACCGGCATCTACCTCGTCGCGGCCCTCATCGGCATCGGCTCCCGCGTGTGGAAGCCGCTGGTGCGGTTCTACTCGGCTCCCGATTGGCTCGTGCTCGCCTTCCGTCCGGCACTGCGGGTGCTGCTGGGGATGTTCGCCCTCGGCGGGGTGGTGGTCGTCGCCGGACTGCTGTGGTCGTGGAACGTCGTCGGTGAACTGCTCGCGCGCGGGGACCACTGGACCGGCGTGCTGGGGCTGACGGTGATGTCGATCCTGTACCTGCCCAACGTCATCATCGGTGCCGCTGCCGTCCTGGCCGGAAGCACCGTGCACTTCGGCGACATCCACCTGAGCCTGTTCGAGGTGACGGGCGGTGACCTCCCGGCGCTGCCGGTGCTCGCGGCGGTCCCCTCGGGCCCGGCCGCAGCGTTCTGGCCGGTGCTGCTGGCCGTTCCGGCGACGATCGGTGCGCTGCTCGGACGTTTCGCCGCGCAGCGAACCCTGCAGGCGAAGGCCGACGGTGCCCCGGTGGGCAGCGCCGACGCTTCATGGACGGTGCTCGCTGCCGCAGCGGGCGCCGGACTCGTCACGGCGCTGGCGACCTGGATCGCGGGCGGCCCGCTCGGCGTCTTCGGCACGGTCGGGGCCAACTGGTGGCTCGCCGGAATCCTCGTCTTCGCCTGGTCGGGCCTGCTCGGCATCATCACGGCCCAGCTGCTCGTGTGGCGCGAAGGTCGACTGGCCGCGGCGGCACTGCGCGCCGACACCGTGGTGGACGAGGAGACCTCGGAGGATGCGGCGGACGCGGCCGAGGCCGACGACACCGCTGATGCAGGAGCCGACGGAGAACTCGAGGCGGCCGAGGGCGAGACTCCGGCACTCGAGGCTCCTGTGGCAGAGGACGCCGACGACGCGGATGCCGACGACGAGGAGGAATCCTCGGTCGAGGACACCACCGCCGCCGAGCGCGAGGTCGCAGAAGTCGACGGGGACGAAGCCGCTGCAGTCGACGAGGACGAGGCTGCCGAGGACGACGCGGAGAGCCTCGAAGAGGATGCGGACGCCGACGACGTCATCGACGCCGAGGTGGTCGAGGTCGTCGACGAGGATGACGCCGAGGACGACGACGAGCCCGACAAGGAGGTCGCGAACAAGGCCGAAAAGGGCGCCGACTAGGCTCTCCTACGGCCGGTCGATCGGCCGACCCACCTCGACTTCACAGGAGTGGACCCTGACTGCCTCGCGTGACCAGCTGCCGCCCACCGCGCCGGCGCGGCTCGTCGTCCTCGCCTCGGGCACGGGCAGCCTCTTGCGTTCGCTGCTCGACGCCACCCGGACCGACGGATATCCCGCGACAGTCGTCGCTGTCGGTGTCGACCGCGAATGCCCCGCCGAAGGACATGCCGCCGACGAGGGGATCCCCTCGTTCCGCGTCGCGTTGCGCGACTTCGAGGACCGCACCGCGTGGGACCGCGCGCTGACCGACGCGGTCGCCGCCCACGAACCCGACCTCGTGGTGTCCGCAGGCTTCATGAAGATCCTGGGTTCGGCGTTCCTGGAACGGTTCGCCGGCCGCATCCTCAACACTCATCCCGCGCTGCTGCCGTCGTTCCCCGGCGCGCACGCCGTCGCCGACGCCCTGGCCTACGGCGTCAAGGTCACCGGTTCGACGGTGCATCTCGTCGACGGGGGAGTCGACACCGGGCCGATCCTCGCGCAGGAAGCCGTGCAGGTGCTCGACGACGACGACGAGGACACCCTGCACGAGCGCATCAAGGTTGTGGAGCGACGGCTGCTGGCCGAGATGGTCGCCGCCGTCGCCACCCGTGGAGTTGTTTCCGATGGACGAAAGGCCGTGATCCCCGGTGACCGAACGTAAGACTGTGCGCCGCGCGCTGGTCAGCGTGTACGACAAGAGCGGGCTGGTGGAGCTGGCGACAGGGCTCCACGCGGCAGGTGTCGAGCTGGTCTCGACCGGCTCCACGGCCAAGACCATCGCCGACGCAGGCGTGCCGGTGACGAAGGTCGAGGAACTGACCGGCTTCCCCGAGTGCCTCGAGGGCCGGGTGAAGACCCTGCACCCGCGCGTGCACGCCGGCATCCTCGCCGACACCCGCAAGCAAGACCACCTCGATCAGATCGCCGATCTGGGCATCGAGGCGTTCGAGCTCGTCGTCGTGAACCTCTACCCGTTCACGCAGACGGTCGCCTCGGGTGCGAGCCCCGACGAGTGCGTCGAGCAGATCGACATCGGTGGCCCGTCGATGGTGCGTGCCGCGGCGAAGAACCACCCGTCCGTCGCGGTCGTCGTCGACCCGGCCGCCTACGGTGACGTGCTCGCCGCCGTCGAGGGTGGCGGTTTCACCCTCGAGCAGCGAAAGCGTCTTGCCGCGCAGGCGTTCCAGCACACCGCCGCCTACGACGTCGCGGTGGCGAGCTGGATGAACAGCGGTTACGCGGCGCCCGAGGGCGACGAGTCGCAGTTCCCGGCGTGGACCGGCGCGACCTGGACCCGATCGAACGTCCTTCGCTACGGCGAGAACCCGCACCAGGCCGCGGCCCTGTACGTGAACGAGGCCGGTGAGCCGGGGCTCGCGCAGGCCGAGCAGTTCCACGGCAAGGAGATGTCCTACAACAACTACCAGGACGCCGACGCCGCCTGGCGCGCCGCGCACGACCACAGCGAGCCGTGCGTCGCGATCATCAAGCACGCCAATCCGTGTGGCATCGCGATCGCCGACGACATCGCCACCGCGCACCGCAACGCGCACGAGTGCGATCCGGTCTCGGCCTTCGGTGGCGTCATCGCCGCCAACCGTGAGGTGAGCGTCGAGATGGCCGAGCAGGTCGCCGAGATCTTCACCGAGGTGATCATCGCCCCGTCGTACGCCGACGGTGCCGTCGACGTGCTCTCCCGCAAGAAGAACATCCGCATCCTGCGCGCCGATTCGCCGAAGTCGGCTCCGGTCGAGATCCGTCAGATCTCCGGCGGGCTGCTCCTGCAGGAGCGCGACGTGCTCACTGCGGACGGCGACTCCACCGCCAACTGGCAGCTCGCGTGCGGCGAGGCCGCAGACGAGGCCACGCTGCGCGATCTCGAATTCGCCTGGCGCGCATGCCGTGCCGTGAAGTCCAACGCGATCCTGCTGGCCTCGGGCGGCGCGACCGTCGGTGTCGGCATGGGGCAGGTCAACCGCGTCGACTCGGCGCGACTCGCCGTCACCCGTGCGGGCGATCGTGTCGCCGGGTCGGTGGCCGCGTCGGATGCCTTCTTCCCGTTCGCCGACGGTCTGCAGGTGCTGACCGAGGCCGGCGTGAAGGCGATCGTGCAGCCGGGTGGCTCGGTGCGCGACAACGAGGTCATCGAGGCCGCTCGCGAGGCGGGCGTGACGCTGTACCTCACCGGCGCACGGCACTTCGCGCACTAGTCACGAACACGCGCGGCACCCGCGCGCATCGTCGCTCAGGCGGCGTGCGCGTGGGTGCCGTTGTCGTGTGCGGTGGGTTCGACGGTGCGCTTGCCGCGACCCTCGGAGATGACCAGCTTGGCAGCGCCACGGTCGAGCAGCTCGCGGATGAGATCCGCGGAGGCGGCGCCGCTCTCGGTACCGCCGACCCGGCTCAGGTCGATGGTGATGGCGTGACCGGTGAGGTCGTCGGGCAGTTCGGTCGACACGGTGCCGCCGGATTCGATTCGCAGTTTCATGGTGTTTCTCCTGTCGAGGTGATCTTGTACGGGTCGCGGTCGGGGATAGAGAAAGGGCACCCGGGGCGTATGTGCCCCGAGTGCCCGAGAACGAGTCGTCGTGTGACTTCTATTCTCGGGATCGCTCCGCCGCGAAGTGGAAGAAGAAGTGAGAAAACGGTACGGAACAACCGGCTACGTACATGTGCTTGTATCGCATCGGACCGTACCTTTCTCGTGTGAACCAGTTGGTTAACGGATGACCATACACGAACAACGCGGAATGGACATTTGTTATTTCCGCGTCGTCCGTGCGTGGGGGTGGGCGATCAGCCCCTCAGCTTGTCGAGCCACGCCTCGAAACCGGACGTGAACTCGTCGGAGAAGGGCAGGTCGGCGACGTAGTCGGCGCCCGTCGACTGCTGGTCGCCGATGTCCTTGAGCACGTGGTTGGTGCGCGTCATGCGCAGCGACGTCAGACGGGTGTGGACGAGTGCCGCGTCGAGCGCGTCGACGTCCTCGACCCGCACCTGGATGTCCTTGGACGAGACCGCGGTGAGCACCGGCAGGTCGCCGGCGACCTGTGCGGCGAGCATCCGCGGATCGAGCGCGTCCTCCTCGGCGAGTGCCTTCGCGTTGGTGGGGACGAGCCCGGCGTTGCGCAGCGGCTCGGGGAGAGTGTCGCTGAGGGTGCCGTCGGCGCGGAGCGACTCGACCGCGCCGGTGAGCGCGACCCGCAGTTCGTCGGCAATCTGGACGGGAAGTTGTCCCGCGGCGACGACGGCGTCGAGCTGTGCGTCGATCTGGGCGGTCAGCAGGTCGAGCAGGCGCACGGCGAGCGGTTCGAGCAGGCCGAGTCCGGCGATCGAGTCGTTGTCCTGGGCGAGCGACAGCGCGATCAGCGCGCCCTCGCTGTGCCCGACGACGTAGAGCCGCTCCAGGTCGACCCCGCGCTGCGAACCGAGGAAGGCGAGCGCGTCGGCGGCGCCGTCGATGAACGTCGAGAAGCCGAGATCGGCGACGTCCTCGACGCTGTACGGGCCGAGCCCGGTCACGCCGCTGCCGAGCTTGTCGTAGCGCAGACTCGCGAAGCCCTTGCGTTCGAGCACGTCGGCGAGGTGCCGCAGGGTGCCGATCGATCCGGGGAGCAGTGCACTGTCGCCGTTGCGGTCGGTGGGACCGCTGCCGGCGAGCAGCAGCACGGCGGGCACCGGACCCCTCATGGAGACGGGTACCCGCAGGCTGCCGTGCAGGGTCACGTCGCCGCTGGAAAAGGTGATCTCGGTGTCCGACATGTCATGTGTCTATCAGAAGTCGCCGGACCGGCCCGTATCGAGGGCGCCGCGGTGTGGCGTCGGTTTCGTGCGTGACGAACGGGCCCGGCGTACCCGACGGTAGCCCCGTACGCCGAGCCATCCGAACAGCGCCAGCAGCGGGACGACGAGCAGGGGAGCGAGCAGCGCGATCAGCGACGTGACGAACGAGGTGACGCTCTCGACGATCGACAGCACCGGGTTGCCGAAACCGGCGGTGGTCGCCGTGCTCGCGACCCGCGTGCCCGTTTGCGCCGTGCTCACCGCCAGGGCGGTCGGGGCGCCGATGACGATGCCCGCGAGCGCCGCCATCGCGGGATCGAGACTCGCGAAGGCCGCCCACGCCGCAAGCGCACCCGCGACCGGCCGGGTCACCGTGCCGAGGGCGGACAGTGCGTTGTCCACGAGCGGCACGAGGTCGGCGACGACCTCCACGGCGGTGGCGATCGTCAGGGCGACGAGCGCCGAGGTGGACCCGAGCCACTGCATCGATTCG
This sequence comes from Rhodococcus sp. C26F, assembly GCF_053345925.1. Taxonomy (NCBI): domain Bacteria; kingdom Bacillati; phylum Actinomycetota; class Actinomycetes; order Mycobacteriales; family Nocardiaceae; genus Rhodococcus; species Rhodococcus sp. C26F. Next base: position 427,793 of record NZ_JBKFBA010000002.1, on the reverse strand, counting down.
TTGAGGACGACCCCGAAGAGTTCGAAGTGGACCGCGGCCGACAGGAGCAGCAGCGGCAGGAAGGTGCGCAGCCCGGTGGCGGCCGCGAGCCCCAGCCCGAGCAGGGCCGCCAGGATCCAGGTGTCCATGCGGCGAGTGTAGGCGGACCGGTCGCGGGATCGCGGATGCCGAAACGGCGGTTCGGTCGTACCTTGGGTGAGGTGACGTCACCCACACCGCGCCCCTCCACGGTCGGCGAGCTCCGCGCCTCCGGCCACGTGCAACGGTCCGTCAAGGACGAGATCCGGCACAACCTGCTCGCTGCGCTGCGCGACGGTACCGATCCGTGGCCCGGCATCCTCGGTTTCGAGGACACCGTCGTCCCGCAGCTCGAACGCGCCCTCATCGCCGGCCACGACGTGGTCCTGCTCGGCGAACGCGGCCAGGGCAAGACACGCCTGCTGCGCACCCTGCCGCTGCTGCTCGACGAGTGGACCCCGGTCATCGCCGGTTCCGAACTCGGCGAGCACCCCTACGAGCCCATCACCCCGGCGTCGATCCGCCGTGCCGCCGAACTCGGCGACGACCTACCCGTCGCGTGGCGGCACCGCAGCGAGCGGTACGCCGAGAAGCTCGCGACGCCCGACACCTCGGTCGCCGATCTCGTCGGCGACGTCGACCCCGTGAAGGTCGCCGAGGGTCGCAGTCTCGGAGACCCGGAGACGATCCACTTCGGTCTCGTGCCCCGCGCACACCGCGGCATCGTCGCCGTCAACGAACTGCCCGACCTCGCCGAACGCATCCAGGTGTCGCTACTCAACGTCATGGAGGAACGCGACATCCAGGTCCGCGGTTACACGCTGCGCCTGCCCCTCGACGTGCTGCTCGTCGCGAGCGCGAACCCCGAGGACTACACGAACCGCGGTCGCATCATCACCCCGCTCAAGGACCGTTTCGGCGCGGAGATCCGCACGCACTACCCGACCCGGCTCGAGGACGAGATCGCCGTCATCGAGCAGGAGGCGCACCTGCAGGCCCGCGTGCCCGACTATCTCTTCGAGATCCTCGCCCGGTTCACCAGGCTGCTGCGCGAATCGACCTCCGTCGACCAGCGTTCCGGTGTCTCGGCACGGTTCGCCGTCGCCGGCGCCGAGACCGTCTCGGCCGCGGCCCTGCACCGCGGTGCGGTCCTCGGCGAGGACGATCCGGTCGCGCGTCCCGTCGACCTCGGCACGGTCGTCGAGGTGCTCCGCGGCAAGGTCGAGTTCGAATCCGGGGAGGAGGGAAGGGAATTCGAGATCCTCGACCACCTCCTCCGGCGTGCCACGGCCGAGACCGCCCGCTCACGGCTCGCGGGCGTCGACCTCGGGCCGCTGGTCGCCGCCGTCGAGCAGGGCGATCCGGTGGTCACCGGTGAGCGGATCACCGCGAAGGTGCTGCTCGACGAACTGCCCGAACTGCCCGTCCTCGACGCCGTTGCCGAACGGCTCGGCGCCACCGACACCGGAACCCGCGCCGCGGCAGTGGAACTCGCCCTCGAGGGTCTGTATCTGGCACGGCGCATTGCCAAGGACACCGGCGACGACGGGTCGGCGGTGTACTCCCGATGAGCAGGTCCGCCCGCTACGGTCCGTATACCGGGGGCGATCCGCTCGCCCCACCGGTGGACCTGCGCGACGCGCTCGCCGCGATCGGCGACGACGTCATGGCCGGCGCCTCACCCAAGCGCGCCCTGCGGGAGTTGCTGCGCCGCGGGCAGGACGGCATGCGTGGCCTCGACAAGCTTGCCGCGCAGGCGAACCGGCGCCGACGTCAGCTGCTCGACCGCACCAACCTCGACGGTACCCTGCGCGAGGTGCGCGAACTCCTCGACCGCGCCGTGCTCGAGGAACGCAAGGAACTGGCCCGCGCCCTCGACGACGACGCGCGGTTCGCCGAGATGCGGATCGAGGAATTGCCGACGTCCACGGCGCAGGCCGTGCAGGAACTGGCCGACTACGACTGGCACAGCGCGCAGGCCCGGCAGGACTACGAGAAGATCCGCGACCTGCTCGGCCGGGAGATGCTCGACCAGCGCTTCGCCGGGATGAAGCAGGCGCTCGAGGGAGCCACCGACGAGGACCGGCAACGCATCTCGGAGATGCTCAACGACCTCAACGACCTGCTCGACAAGCACTCCCGCGGCGAGGACACCGAGGAGGACTTCGAGCAGTTCATGGCCGAGCACGGTGAGTTCTTCCCGGAGAACCCGCAGAACGTCGAGGAACTGCTCGACTCCCTCGCACAGCGGGCCGCGGCTGCGCAGCGGCTGCGCAACTCGCTCACCCCCGAGCAGCGCGACGAACTCGACGCTCTCGCACAGCAGGCCTTCGGATCCCCGGATCTGATGAGCCGGCTCGACCGTCTCGACGGCCACCTGCGGGCCGCGCGTCCCGGCGAGGACTGGACCGGCTCCGAGCAGGTGCGCGGCGAACAGGGCATGGGTCTCGGTGAGGCCACCTCGGCGCTGCAGGAGCTGTCCGAACTCGACCAGCTCGCCGAGCAGCTGTCGCAGCAGTACGCCGGGGCGTCCCTCGACGACATCGACCTCGACGCGCTCGCCCGTCATCTCGGACCCGAGGCCGCGGCCGATGCACGCACCCTCGCCGAACTCGAGAAGGAACTGCAGCGGCAGGGCTTCTTCGACCGCGGTGCCGACGGGCAGTGGCGACTGTCGCCCAAGGCCATGCGCCGGCTCGGCGAAGCGGCGCTGCGCGACGTCGTCAACCGCATCTCGTCGCGCACCGGGCAACGCGAGTCGCGGCGGGCGGGTGTGCTCGGCGAACCGACCGGCGCGTCGAAGGCATGGGAGTTCGGCGACACCGAACCGTGGGACGTCGTACGGACCCTCACCAACGCGACCCTGCGCAGTCCCGGTCTGCCGGTGCGGATGTCGGTGCAGGACGTCGAGGTGATCGAGACCGAGCAGCGGACGCAGGCGGCGGTCGCGCTGCTCGTCGACACGTCGTTCTCGATGGTCATGGACGGTCGCTGGGTGCCGATGAAACGCACGGCCCTCGCGCTCAACCATCTCGTGTCCACGCGCTTCCGCGGGGATGCGCTGCAGCTCATCGCGTTCGGCCGGCACGCCCGTGTGGTGTCGGCGCCCGAACTCGCCGGGCTCGACGGCGTCTACGAGCAGGGCACCAATCTGCACCACGCCCTGATGCTCGCGGGTCGTCACCTGCGTCGACATCCCAACGCGCAGCCGGTGGTCTTCGTCGTCACCGACGGTGAACCCACCGCCCACCTCGAACCGGACGGCTTCGCGGCCTTCGACTACCCGCCGAGCGCACGCACTCTGGGACTGACGGTGCGCGAACTCGACCACATCGCGCGGCTCGGCGCCCAGGTCACGATCTTCCGGCTCGGCAGCGATCCGGGGCTCGCGCGGGTCGTCGACGTGCTGGCGCGTCGCGTCGGGGGACGGGTGGTCGCGCCCGACGTCGACGGTCTCGGGGCGGCGGTCGTCGCCGACTACGTGCGGGCCCGTCGGCGGTCGTAAGAGCTCGGCGCGGGACGCCCCGGGAACTCAGTGGCGCACCGATCTCCAGGTGGTCGTCGCGGCAGCGGACAGCAGGGCGGCGGTCACCCAGAAGATCGACGCGACACCGGCGACCCCGGCGATCGCGCCGGCCACCATGGGCACCGCGACCTGCCCGAGACGGTTGCCGGTCAACCGCACGGCCAGCGCCGACGCGCGGTCGGAGGGTGCGACGAGTTCGACGACCCACGTCATGGTCAGGGGTTGGCCGACGCCCCAGAACATTCCGCACACGGCGAGCAACGCGCCGATGACCCAGGGATTCGGCACGAGCGGCAGCAGCGCCACCGGCACGATGGTCCCGGCGGTCGCGGAGACGAGCAGCCACCTGCGCGGAATCCGGCGCAGCGCCCACGGCAGCAGGGCACGCGAGACGATCGACGCCACGGTGCGGGCGGTGAGCAGGATCGACACCAGGAGCACACCGAACCCGAACTGCTCACCGAGCAACGGCAGGTAGGCCACGACGAGGTCGACCGAGGCGAGGACCACCAGGCTCGACAACATTGCGGGCTTCATGCCCTTCGTCGCGAGCATCGACAGGATCGACTGCGGCGCGCCGTCCTCCGCGGTGCGACCGGAGCCGGGCGGCTCGCGGAGCCCCAGCACCAGCGGCAGGGAGAGCAGCGAAACCACCGTCATCACCAGCAACGCGCCGGTGGTCTCGACGGATCCGTTGCCGTCGCCGGTGGTCGCGGCGATCACGCCGGAGACGGGCACACCGACGGCCTGACCGACCGACACACCCAGCGTGAGACCGGCGAACCCGCGATCCAGCTGACCCGGCGGCGACAGGATCGACACGAACGCCTGCCCCGCCACCGTGACGAGCAACTGTCCGAGACCGAGCACGACGTTGCCGGCGGCGAGCACGAGCAATCCCGAACTGAGAGCGATCAACCCGGCACCGACCGTGGTGACGACGATGCCCGAACGGAGAATGGCGGTCGCGTGGCCGCGGTCCACGGCGCGTCCCATCCGCACCGCCGCGATCAGCGGGACGATGGCGTAGAGCGCGGTGACGGCACCGATGGTCGTCGCGTCACCGCCGAGCGCGAGGATCCGGTAGGAGACCAGGACGCGGATCGACTGGAAGGCCGCGTGCAGCAGGGCCGTGGACAAGCACAGGTACAGCAGCCAGTGACGCGGAGGATGCGGCATGCGTCAGGCGCCGGCCGTCACGACCCGGTCGCCGAGCGGCGACTGCAAGGGGACCTCGAGGGTGCCGGCGACGGCGACCATGATGCACATGCGGTCCTGCATCTCCGGCAGCGTGCCGCCGAGGAGCGTCACCGTCACCGTGTCGTCCGTTTCGGTGACGGTCGCCTCGACGCCGAAGCACTCGGGGGTGCCGGTCTCGAAGTGCAGGGCGATCCGGTCGTCGCTCACCCGCGACCATGACAGGATCGTCAGCGGATGCGCGTCGACGATGTCGGGTCGCGCCGAGAACGCCGTCGCCCCTGCCGGAACCGGTTCCTCGGGCAGTGCCGGGACGTCCGGTGTGCTCGATGTACTCGACCCGCAGGCCGCGATGAGCAGGCACATCGCGAGGACGGTGATTCCCCGGCAGGCACGGACGACGGAACGCATGGTTCCCACGGTATTCCCGTGCCGCGTGTTCATCACGCCAGCAGGGCGGCGGTCACGCCGATCGCAGGGATGGAGGCGAGGGTGGTGACGAGTGCGGCGTCGCGGGCGAGCACCGTGCCGCGCCCGTAGGCACTGGCGTAGACGAAGACGTTCTGCGCGGTGGGAAGCGCGGCGACCACCACGACGGCGAACAGCGCGTGGCCGTCGAGGCCGAACACGAAACGCCCCATCAGATACGCGAGCACGGGCTGGGCGAGGATCTTGAGCACCGAGGCGAGCGCGATGTCGCGACGCGGGCTCGTCCCCTTCTCGAGCACCCGGACGCCCTGCAGCGACAATCCGAACGCGAGCAGCGCACCGGGCACCGACGCGCCGCCGAGCAGATGGAACGGCTGCAGCAACGCCTCGGGAGGCGTCCATCCGCTGATCGCGATGGCGAGTCCGGCCGCGGCGGCCAGGACGATGGGGTTCTTGAACGGCGCGAGCAGGGTGTCGAGGCGCGAGACCCCGGCGCGCATCGTAGACAGGTCGAGCATCGTCAGCGCGATGGGGGAGAGCACGACGATCTGGAACAACAGCAGGGGCGCGACGAACGACGCGTCGCCGAGCACGAAGACCGCGATGGGAATGCCGAGATTCGCGGAGTTGACGTAGCCGGCGCACAGCGCGCCGATGGTCGCCTCGGGAACTGCACGTCGCAGCCAGAGCTTCGCGACGACGAAATGCACGATCGCGACGGCGAACGCCGTAGCCGCCGCGATGTAGAGATTGGGCGAGAAGATCACCGACAGGTCGGACGTCGCGAGCACGTCGAACAGCAGCGCAGGGGTGGCGACGAAGAAGACGAGCCGGCTGAGCACCGTCTGCGCCTCGTGCCCGAGTGTGCCCAGGCGCCCCAGCGTGAAACCGATGGCGATGATCACGAAGATGACACTGAACCCCGCGATCACACCCGACACGGTTGCCTAGTCTAAGGACCCCGGAGCGTCTTCCCGCCATCGGACCGCAGTGAGCGTCGAGACCGGTG
>NZ_JBKFBA010000002.1:324623-421577 GCF_053345925.1 Rhodococcus sp. C26F | reverse complement strand
CGATGGGGAGAGGCGGCGTCGGAAGCTACGACCTACTTGCTGCTGACGTAGGGGAGCAGAGCCATCTCACGGGCGTTCTTCACCGCGACGGCCACCTGACGCTGCTGCTGCGGGGTCAGGCCCGTGACGCGACGGCTGCGGATCTTGCCGCGGTCGGAGATGAAGGTGCGGAGCAGATTGACGTCCTTGTAGTCGACGTACTCGATCTTCGCCGCGAAGAGGGGGTTCTTCTTGGGCTTGCGTCCCTCTACGGCACGCGACTTCTTCGACGGTCCTCGCTTGACTGCCATATCTCGCTCCTCACCAGCTCGACTTGTGGACGCCGGGTAGTTCCCCGCGGTGGGCGAGTTCACGCACACGCACTCGTGAGAGCCCGAACTTTCGCAGGTGGCCGCGCGGGCGGCCGTCCGCAGCGTCTCGATTGCGCAATCGTACCGGACTGGCGTCGCGGGGTAGACGCTGCAGTGCCCGCTGGGCTTCGCTGCGCTCTTCGGGCGAGGACGACGGTCGGCGCACGACCTCCTTCAGTTCCGCGCGGCGCTCGGCGTACCGCGCCACGATCGCCTTCCGTTGCTCGTTGCGTGCGATCTTCGATTTCTTCGCCACGACTACTTCTCCTCGCGGAAGTCGACGTGTCTGCGCAGCACGGGGTCGTACTTGCGCAGGACGAGACGGTCGGGATCGTTCCGGCGGTTCTTCCGGGTGACGTAGGTGTAGCCGGTCCCGGCGGTCGAGCGAAGCTTGACGACGGGCCGGATCTCGCTGCGTGCTGCCATCAGAACTTCTCCCCGCGGGCACGCAGACGTGCGACAACGCTCTCGATGCCGTCGCGGTCGACGATCTTGATGCCCTTGGTGGACAGGTTCAGCGTGACCCGGCGTCCGAGCGAGGGTACGAAATAGGTTCTGCGCTGGATGTTCGGGTTCCACCGCCGGCTGGTGCGGACATGGGAGTGCGATACGGATCTCCCGAAACCGGGTCGCCGTCCGGTGAGTTGGCACGTGGCCGACACGTCGGCTCCTTTCGTAGGTAACGACAATCATTTTCGACAAAGTGCGTCGCCGACTGTACGCTTTGATGTCGTTAATGACAATCGTTATCGAAAGGAGTCCTGTGGACATCAGGACGCCGCTCGTCATCGTCTGCGGATGGCGCGGACGGACTGCGCAGGCCGCGCGGTCGCTACTGCGTCCGGGCACCGCGGTCGTCCACCACGACCTGTCCGGTCTCGACCAGGGCGTACTCCGCCGCTCCGTGCTCACCGTCGAGGATGAACGCACCGAGATCCTCGAACTCGCGCACGGGTGCGTCTCCTGCACACTGCGCGAGGATCTGCTGCCGCTTCTGCGCCGCATGCGCGACTACAGCAGCGTCGACCGGATCGTGCTGCACCTCGACCCGCAACTCGAACCCGAGGCCTTGTGCTGGGCAGTCGAACATGTCGTGGTGAGCGGGATCGTCGGTCGTGTCGACGGACCCGCGTCCCTCGATGTCCGGGTGGACGGCGTCGTGACCTGCCTCGACGCCGCAACCTGGCTCGAGGACGCGACGGGCGACGACGAACTGAACGAGCGTATCGACGACGACCGCACCCTGGCGCAGGTCGTCGTCGGCCAGGTCGAGTTCGCCGATGCGCTGGTGGTGCTCCCCGGGGCGGACGGCTGGCAGCAGGCCCGCCTGCACGCGGTGCTCACCCGACTCGCCCCGGACGCGCCGATCGCGTGGGCGGGGGAACCGGACGTCGAGCGCCTGCTCCGGGAGATACCCGCCACCGCCCGTCGCGGGGCGATCGACGGGGCACACTCGCCGCTCCTGCGCGGTCAACCGCCTCTCGGCGACGACTGCGGAATCCGCCTCGTCGAGTTCTCCGCCGACCGGCCGTTCCATCCGGAACGTCTCCACCACGCGATCGACGTGCTGCTCGACGGCGTCGTGCGCGCCCGCGGGCGACTGTGGGTCGCCACCCAACCCGACAATGCGCTGCTCGTCGAATCAGCCGGTGGAGGACTGCGGGTCGCTCACGCGGGGCCGTGGCTCGCGTCGATGACTCCCGATCAGCAGCGCGAGGTCCCGGCGGAACGCCGCGCGATGGCGTCGCTGCGCTGGGACGAACGCTACGGCGACCGGGACACGAGCATCGTCGTCCTCGTCCACGACGCCGACCCGGATCTCATCGACCGCACCCTGCGTGCGGCGATCGTGACCGACGAGGAGTTCGACCGCCCCGACCTGTGGCCGACCTGGCACGACCCCTTCGGCCGATTCCACGAAGACCCTTGTGACGACCTCCCGGCAGACCGCCGCGACAACGAGAGAGAAGGACACCGATGAAACCAGGCCTGCATCCCGACTACCACCCCGTGGTCTTCCAGGACGCCAACACCGGCGCCACCTTCCTGACCCGCTCCACCGCGACATCCGAACGCACGACCGTCTGGTCGGACGGTCTTACCTACCCGCTGATCGTCGTCGACGTCACGAGCGACTCGCATCCGTTCTGGACGGGCGCCGCCCGCCTGCTCGACACCGCCGGTCGCGTCGAGAAGTTCGAACGCAAGTACGGCCGGCGCCGACCCTGATCCCGCCCGTCCCGACATCGAAGGAGAACGACATGGCAGTCCCCAAACGCAGGAAGTCCCGCTCCAACACCCGTCACCGCCGGTCGCAGTGGACGGCGAAGGTCCCCGATCTCGTGCCGGTCACGGTCGACGGAACGACCGTGAAGGTGCCCCGCAGGCTCGTCGAGGCCGTGCACAGGGGTGAGGTCGACCCGCGGCCCGACTGAGTCGTAGAGCCCGCCGGCCACCACGGGTTCTCAGCGCGCTCTCAGTAGGCGCAGGCCACAATGGTGATCATGCGCATTCTGGTGGTCGACGACGACCGTGCGGTGCGGGAGTCGCTGCGCCGGTCACTGAGCTTCAACGGATACACGGTCGACCTCGCGACGGACGGGCAGGACGCCCTCGAACAGGTCGCGACGTCGCGTCCGGATGCGATGGTGCTCGACGTCATGATGCCGCGCGTCGACGGCCTCGAAGTGTGCCGCCGGCTCCGCAGCACCGGCGACGACCTGCCGATCCTCGTCCTCACGGCGCGCGACTCCGTCTCGGAGCGGGTCGCGGGTCTCGACGCGGGCGCCGACGACTACCTGCCGAAACCGTTCGCGCTCGAGGAACTGCTCGCGCGACTGCGGGCGCTGCTGCGTCGTGCCGCGCCCGACCCGGACTCGTCCGCCGACGAGGTGCTGCGGTTCGCCGACCTCAGCCTCGACCCTGCGACCCGCGAGGTCACTCGCGGCGACCGGCCGATCAGCCTCACCCGCACCGAGTTCTCCCTGATGGAGATGCTCATGGCGAACCCGAGGAGGGTCCTCACGCGCAGCCGCATCCTCGAGGAGGTGTGGGGTTACGACTTCCCGACCTCCGGCAACGCCCTCGAGGTCTACGTGGGGTATCTGCGACGCAAGACCGAGGCCGGTGGGGAACCGCGCCTGATCCACACGGTGCGCGGCGTCGGGTACGTGCTGCGCGAGACCCCGCCGTGAGCGACCTGATGCGACCACCTCTTCTCCTGACCCGCTCGGTGCCGCTGCGCATCCGCGTCACGCTCCTCGCGGCCGGCGCAGTGGCGCTCGCCGTCGCCGTCACCTCCATCGCGGCCTACGCCGTGGTCTCGCGGGCGTTGTACTCGGAGGTCGACACCCAGTTGCGGGCGCGGGCCGCCGCGCTCGTCGAGTCGAGCACCCTCATCACCTACGACCCGCGCTACATCGGTGGGGCCCAGCTCTACAGCTCCGACATCAGCGTCGCCCTGATCTACCCGGATCTCGGCAGGTACGTGCCGCCGGGCTCGTCGGTGCCCATCGGCGAACCCGAACTGGCGGTGGCCGAAGGCGACCGGGAGTCGTCGCTGCGCACCGTCGCCCAGCAGCGCGTACTGGCCCAGCGCATGCCCGACGGCAGCACGGTCGTGATCGCGCAGCGACTGCGTCCCACGGTCGAGATCCTCAACCGCCTGGCGAGTGTGCTGTTCATCGTCGGCGGTTGCGGGGTGGTGCTCGCCGCCGCCGTGGGTGCGACGGTCGGCCGCACCGGTCTGCGTCCCGTCGCCCGGCTCACCGCCGCCGCCGAGCGGGTCGCCCGCACCGACGACCTGCGGCCCATCCGGGTGACCGGGCACGACGAGCTCGCCCGCCTCACCGAGAGCTTCAACATGATGCTGCGTGCGCTCGCCGAGTCGCGGGAACGGCAGAGCCGGCTGGTCGCCGACGCCGGCCACGAACTGAAGACACCACTGACCTCGCTGCGAACCAACATGGAACTGCTCATCGCCGCGAGCCGTCCCGGTGCACCGAGCCTGCCCGACGAGGACATGGCCGAGCTGCGGGCCGACGTCATCGGCCAGATCGAGGAGTTGTCGACGCTCGTCGGCGATCTCGTCGACCTCGCTCGTGAGGATGCGCCGGAGACGGTCTTCGAGGTCGTCGACGTCGCCGAGGTGGTGGACCGCAGTCTCGAACGTGCGCGTCGACGGCGTACCGACATCGAGTTCCGGGCCACCACCGAGCAGTGGTTCGTCTTCGGCGACCAGGCCGGACTCACCCGCGCCGTGGTCAACGTCCTCGACAACGCGGCCAAGTGGAGCCCAGCGGGGGAGGACGTCGTCGTGAACATGCGGCAGATCGCCAGCGGTCTGATGGAGCTGACCGTCGACGACGCCGGCCCGGGGATCCCGGAGGAGGAACGCGAGCTGGTGTTCGAGCGGTTCTACCGGGCGACGACCGCGCGGTCGATGCCGGGATCCGGCCTGGGACTGGCCATCGTGCGACAGATGGTCATGAAGCACGGCGGGACGATCGCCGTCGAGCGGTCGGATCGTGGCGGCGCGCTGATCCGCATCGTGCTGCCCGGTACACCGACCCTCGACGGAGAGACGCACCCCACCGCGATCGGGTGAATTCGACAGCAAAATCGCGGGTACTTCTGAGGCGACTCTCAGCTGCCCGGTCCATGCTGGACGAAGAAGCGCGGAGGTGCTCGACGCACCCCGCATGATCGGCCACCGCACGCCGACGTCGACCCGTATGCGTCCGGTGGCCCCGGCGGACGAAGGCGAAGTGACGAATGAGTGAGGACCCCACCCGCGGCGCGGGAACACCGCAACCGCAACCCCATCCGTACGGCCCCGGTGGATACACCGACCCCTACGCGCAGGCCGCCCAGCAGCCGGCACCTCCGCCGCCGGCGCCGGGACCGAATCACACGGCATCGAATCGCATGCCGGGCCGTTCCGCCCTCGTCGTCGGTGCCATCGCACTGGCGCTGGTGAGCGGCGGCATCGGTGGCGCGGTCGGCGCGTGGTCGATGCGCGACTCGTCCGGACCGGTCGTCAACTCCCTCGACGCTCCGCGGCCCGAGACGCAGACGATCGCCGCCGCTCCCGAGGGCAGCGTGCAGGCCGTCGCCGACAGGGTCGTGCCGAGCGTCGTGCGAATCGAGGTCCTCGGTCGCACGGGTGCCGGCGAGGGTTCGGGTGTGGTCCTGTCCTCGGACGGATTGATCCTCACCAACAACCACGTCGTGACGGGTGGCGGTCAGGGGGCGCAACTGACGGTCTTCTTCTCGGACGGGTCCACCGCGCCGGCGACGGTCGTCGGCGCGGACGCGGTCTCGGACATCGCCGTCATCCGGACGGAAGGTCGCACCGACCTCACGCCCATCGAACTCGGCAGTGCGGAGAATCTGGCGGTCGGCCAGGAGGTCGTGGCCGTCGGCTCGCCCCTCGGACTCCAGAGCACCGTGACGGCGGGCATCGTCTCGGCCCTCAACCGCCCCGTCTCCACGAGCGGGGACACTGCCAACCAGGCCTCGGTCATCGACGCGATCCAGACCGACGCGGCGATCAACCCGGGCAACTCCGGCGGCGCGCTCGTCGACATGGAAGGTCGCCTCGTCGGTATCAACACCGCGATCGCCACGGCCGGCGGACAGTCGGGCTCGATCGGCCTCGGCTTCGCGATCCCCGTCGAGCAGGCCCGGCGCATCGCGCAGGAACTCGTCGACACCGGGCAGGCGACGCACTCGATCATCGGCGTCCAGGTCCCGTCCCGGGACAACGCCTACGGCGCGCGCGTCGTGGAGGTCGTGCCCGATGGGCCGGCCGCTCGTGCGGGCATCCCGAACAACGCGCTCATCGTCCGCGTCGACGAGCGGGTCATCACCGACGGCGACTCGCTCATCGCCGCGATCCGCTCCCGCGCTCCGGGCGAGACCGTGAAGATCACCTACCGCACGGCCGACGGTGAGGAGAACACCGTCGACGTCGTGACCACCGCAGATTCCGCCGGACGATGAGGAACGACATGGACATAGCTCACATTTCGGTACAAGAGCCGCATGCTTTCGACCCGCAAACTACCGTGGACCTCATGGAACTCGAAGCTCCCAGAAAAGGCCGCGCGCTCGTCGTCGTCGTCGACGATCGCGTCTCCCACGGCGACAGTCCGGACTCCGCGGGCCCGCTGGTCACGGAGCTTCTCGTCGAAGGTGGCTTCGCGGTCGACGGTGTCGTGACGGTCGCGGCCGACGAGGTCGAGATCCGAAATGCACTCAACACCGCAGTGATCGGCGGCGTCGACCTGGTGATCTCCGTCGGTGGCACCGGTGTCACCCCGCGCGACGTGACTCCCGACGCGACCGAGGACGTACTCGATCACGAGATCCGCGGCATCGCCGAGGCGCTGCGTTCGTCGGGCCTGGCGTCGGGCGCCGTCGACGCCGGCCTCTCCCGCGGTCTCGTGGGCGTCTCCGGATCGACGCTCGTGGTGAACCTCGCGTCGTCGCGTCCCGCCATCCGCGACGGGATGGCAACCCTGCTGCCTCTCGCGGCTCACGTCATCGAAGAGCTGTCCTGGATGGAGGAGTGACGCCATGGCCGGCGACCCTGCGGACCCGCAGGAGCCCCCCGACGAGCCCGACGAGGTGACCGAAGAGAAGCGTGAGAGCCGTGCCCGGGTCGACCGGGCACGGCTGGCGCGCATCTTCGGCGACGTGCTTCCCGAGACCACCCGCGACGAACGGCGGGACGACGACCCGCGCGCGGGCGGATCGGACGAATGGCTGCGACGTCAGGTACCACCACACCACTTCGGCTCGTGATGTGTGTCACATTTGCCGGGTTGCTCTCGAGGTGATTCGAACTCGTTGTCGCCGTGAAGAAACGGCGATGCAACATTTCGTTCAACTCCCGCATGATCCACCATGTGGGACGCGGAGGCGCTGAGCAGTCGCTGAGGGCACCCTTCGAGACATGGCGGGCGAAAGCCTCGAGTCGCCCTACCTGGGCAAACCGAAAAATGTGCCATACAGCGCGCATGTCGTCCGGCGTGTCGGCGTGCATTGCCGACGTGTCCGTTTCGTGAACATTTTGTGTGTTCCCACGCGTCTCACGAGCCGTCTCGAGCCCTCGGCGTTACATTTCCGAGCCGTTGCTCTGGGAAAGGTCACGGTCTAATCTCCCTCTCAGGTTCAAACCGATCGAGCCCGGGCCCAGCGGCCCGGGCTCGATCACGAATCGGTAACGCAAAACCGTGCGGACGATGGACGTAACCGACACACCGACGGCTGATCCGCCGGTGTGTTCGCTGTGGACAGCGACCCGCGGGCGACAGGGCGACCACTTGTTGTCGGACGCGGTGCGCAACCCGGCACGCAGAGAACGGATGAGGCATTCATGAAGATTCAGACGCGACGTGGCTTCCGGGCCGCCCGCAACGCCACGGTGGCGGCAGCTGCTGTGGCCGGTCTGGTTCTCGGATCGGCCGGCGCCGCAGGTGCCGAGGTCAACGACCAGAACCGGATCGTCTCCAACGGCCACGAGGTCATCGTCACGCAGGAGGACACCTTCATCAACGGTGTGCCCCCGATCGGCGGCAGCCCGCTGAGCCGTGAGTGGTTCCACAACGGCCGCGGCATCGCCAACATCGTCGGCCCCGAGGCGGCGGACTTCGAAGGCTCGACCTTCCAGTTCGGCTACCAGGTCGCGTGGACTGCCTCGCTCGACGGCGCAATCGGTTTCAGCTGGAGTAGCCCCGACGTCGAAGTCGGAGTCTTTGCGGCACGTTCGGATGCTTTTGAGGAAATCGGCGAACAGCCGGTACTCGATGAGGACGACAACCCCGTCCTCGACGACGAGGGACAGCCGGTGATGGAACCGATCTACCGACGCATCGAGGGCGGCGGAGATATCGAGCTCGATGCCGTCGAGACGGGGATCTTCGAGATTCTTCCGCAGGCGACCGCCGCCATCGAACTGACCCCCGCGCCCGGTATTGAAGAGATCGTCGTTGCTGAGGGCGATTTCGATGGTGATTTCAAGGAAGTTCAGATCGCCAATGTCCACGGTGCCGCCACCGGTGTCATCGGACCGGTCTCCCTCCGTCCGTTCGTCCGCGTGATCACCGCCAATGGCGACAATGTCACCACCTACGGCCAGGTCTGGACCCTCTAGTCCTGCTCCGCGCCATCCCGCAAGAAGTCCCCACCACCACAAACGGAGTAATCATGGGAATCAAGTCGCGTGGCTTCAAGGCCGCTCGTAACGCCGCCGTCGCCGGTGCCGCTGTCGTCGGTCTGGTGCTCGGTGCCTCGGGTGCCGCTTCGGCCGAGGTCAACGACCAGAACCGCATCGTCTCCGACGGCCTCGAGGTCGTTGTGACCCAGGAGGACACCTTCATTCAGGGTGTTCCGGCTCTCGGCGGCAGCCCGTTCAACCGCGAGTTCTTCCACAACGGCCGCGGCACCGTGAACCTGCTCGGTGACGGCGCAGCCGACGCGGAGGGTACCCTCTTCCAGTTCGGCTACCAGTTCGCGTGGGCCGGCAGCATCGACGGCGCCATCGGCGTGACCTACTCCACCCCGCAGCTTGAGGTCGCTATCAAGCCCGCTGGACCCGAGGCCAAGGTCACCGACATCCTCCCGCAGGCCTACGCCGAGCTCGAGCTGACCCCGGCTCCGGGCATCGAGGAGCTCGTCGTCGCCGAGGGTGAGTTCGACGGTGATTTCAAGACCGTTCAGTTCTCGAACGTCCACGGCACCGCCTCCGGCGTTCTCGGCGCTGTCCAGGTCCGTCCGTTCGTCCGCGCCATCACGGCCAACGGCGACAACGTCACCACCTACGGCGCTCCCTGGACCGTCTAAGTAGTAGACGTCCGGCTCACGCCGAACTCAGCACGACAAGACCGGGCTCGCTCGAATCTCGAGCGGGCCCGGTCTTTTTGGTCGTCGAGTGCCTATTCGACGCGCGGCGTCGGTTTCGAGTGCGCGCCCTGAGCGGACGGCGCGGCCTGGGCCTCGAGAAGGTCGCGGATCTGGATGAGCAGGTCCTCGGCGCTGGCCTGCTTGTCCTCCGGTTCGGTGACGAACTTCTTCTTCGCCGCGTTGGCGGGGACGATGAGCACGAAGTACACGACCGCGGCGATGATGATGAAGTTGATGATCGCGGAGATCACCGCGCCGATGTTCACGAAGGTCTCCGGGTTGCCACTCACGATCTCGAAGCCCCAGCCCATCTCGTTGTCGCCGCCGATCGCGCTGATGAGCGGCTCGATGATGTTCGCGGTGAAGGCCGTGACGATGGCGGTGAACGCCGCACCGACCACGACCGCGACGGCGAGGTCGAGGACGTTGCCTCTCAACAGGAAGTCCTTGAAGCCCTTCAGCATGGTGTGCTCCTTCTCGCGGCCTGTCCGCCGGAGCCGCGCACATGAGGTAGGTCACACGGACGTCCACACGATAAACCGCCAGGTCGGTTCCTCGCGGTAATTGCGCTGGGAAACGACCGCTACACTCAGTGCAGCGTGACGGTCAGCGCGCTCACGAGTGACGCCGCGGCGACCGCCGTGGCGGGTTCGGGTTCCAGCGCGACCAGCACGACCCTCTCGTTCCGATCCCGCGCCGACCCGGCGGATTCGGCCAGCACCACCACCGCACCCCGGGCGAGGACGTGTGCGCCGGGCAGGGGGCCGTCGGTCTCCGTCACCGTGAGCACGTCGACGCGGTCGCCTTCGCGGAGCAGTTCGCTCACGCCCGCATCGGCGAGCCGGATGGGCACCACGCGGGCATCGGCGGAGCCGGTGGCGGCTGCGGCGAGACGAGGGCCGAGAAGACGGGCGTCGACGAGCGGTTCACCGGCCGGCACGGGGCCGGCGAGCGTGTGGCCCACGGCGTCGTCGAGGTCGTGCAGGGTCCCGGCGACCACAGTTGACCGATCTCGTTCCACGTGTGCGACGTCGTCGGCCGTGAGGGTGTGCCCGGGCGCGAGATCGCGAGCCGCGACGACGACAACCATGCGATCGGTGTCGGGATCGCCGCGCAGCGCGAGGATCACCGCGAGGGCGGCGAGGAGACCGGCGGCGATCCGGCGGGCCCGGACGATGCGCGACCAGCCGGGGCGGAGGAGTTCGACGAACCGGTCGGGGAGCGTGGGCTGCAGCGAGGCACTCGCAGAGGAACGCGAGCGGTGCGGACGCGCGCGCTCACGCTGGAGGAACGAGAAAGGGCCGACGGGCATGCCCCGAACCTAGAAGGTGGGGATGCCCTGTCGGCCCCGATGAGCTCTCGGAATCTGCGGTCTGTGGATGACTCGACCGCCTGTGGACAAAGGAGTCCGGAAGGTCAGCTCGCGGCGGCAGCCGGAGCCGAGGACGTGCTGCTCGACGACGACGAGCTGCTGTCGCTCGACGAGGAGCTGCTCGAGCTCGTCGACGCGGATTCGCTCGCGGTGCTGCCGCTGCGGGAGTCGGTGCGGTAGAAGCCGCTGCCCTTGAACACGATGCCGACCGAGTTGAAGAGCTTGCGCAGCTTGCCCTCGCACTGCGGGCATTCGGTCAGGGAGTCGTCGCTGAAGGACTGCACGATGTCGAACTTGTTGTCGCAGGCCGTGCAGGCATATGAGTAGGTGGGCACCGGTTGATCCTCCGCCAGTTCGTCGAACCGCAGTATTCGTCGTACTGCAGTTTTGGCACTCTACCGCCGACAGTGCCAACAGCGCTAGGGAGTGTGTTGTTCCGCACGGTCGTCGCTACCGAGCCGGACCAGCCCTTTCCCGGGTGTCAGCGCCCATCCCATGCGGATGTCGTGGGGGTCCTCGGGAAGTTCGTCGACGAGTTCTTCATCGCGGACCACCGCGATGATCACGGCGTCGGGCGAGGCGAGGTGCAAGGTGCGGTCGTAGAAGCCGGCGCCGCGGCCGAGCCGCACGCCCCGCGCGTCCACCGCCAGGGCCGGGACGAGCACCGTGTGGGCCTTCGCCACCGCCTCGGGCGGGAGGATCTCACCACCCGGCTCGCGCAGCCCGAAATCCGCCGCCATCAGCGTCTTCTCGCCCATGTAGCGGGCCCACGACAGCGGTTCGTCGGTGCGTGTCACAGGGACGAGCACCGTCGTTCCGGCTTCGGTCAGAGCGTCGAGGAGCACGATCGATCCGGGCTCCGAACCCACCGGCACATATGCGCACACCACCGACCCCGCCGGGGCGAGCGTCGAGGCCACCGTGGCGAGCGCGGTGTCCTCGATTCTGCGCCTCGCGGCACTCAGCTCGCGCCGAGCTGTAAGAATGCGGTTACGCCAGACCGCTTTCGGGGGTGGGGGCATGTCTGCGCCTTACGATCGCCGAACCACCGTCCTCGGTGGCCGAAGTTTAGGGTGGGAGTCTATGACGAACAGTACGACCGGAGGCACGCGGCATTTCAAGACCGCGGTTGTCCCCGCAGCAGGTATGGGGACGCGGTTCCTTCCCGCGACCAAGACGGTTCCGAAGGAACTCCTTCCGGTGGTCGACACGCCCGGAATCGAGCTCGTGGCAGGTGAAGCCGCGGAGTCGGGCGCCGAGCGACTCCTCATCGTGACGGCGCCGGGCAAGGACGGCGTGGTCGCGCACTTCGTCGAGGACCTCGTCCTCGAGTCCAAGCTCGAGGAGAAGGGCAAGTACGAGCTCCTCGCCAAGGTCCGCAAGGCCCAGGGGTTGCTCGAGGTCGAGTCCGTGGTCCAGGAGAAGCCGCTCGGTCTGGGTCACGCGGTGGCGTGCGCCGAGGAGGCTCTCGATCCCGACGAGGACGCGATCGCCGTGCTGCTGCCCGACGACCTCGTGCTGCCGGTCGGCGTGCTCGAGACGATGCAGCGTGTCCGCGCCAAGCGTGGCGGTTCCGTGCTGTGCGCGATCGACGTGCCCAAGGATCAGGTCAGCGCGTACGGCGTCTTCGACGTCGAGGTCGTGCCCGACGCAGCCAACCCCGACGTGCTCAAGGTGCTCGGCATGGTCGAGAAGCCGGCCGTGGAGGACGCACCGTCGACCTTCGCCGCCGCCGGCCGCTACCTGCTCGACCGGGCGATCTTCGACGCGCTGCGTCGCATCGAGCCCGGGGCCGGGGGAGAACTGCAGCTCACCGACGCGATCGCCCTGCTCATCTCCGAGGGGCATCCCGTCCACGTGGTGGTGCACCGCGGCACCCGACACGACCTCGGAAATCCCGGGGGCTATCTGCGCGCTGCGGTTGACTCGGCGTTGAACACGGAAGAGTACGGGCCCTCGCTGCGCGAGTGGCTCATCGAGCGCCTGAAGCGCTGACTGCAGGACGGGCTGGAGGACGAGAAGCGGTATGCGGTCGGTTGAGGATCAGCAGGCCAGGGTCACGGCGGCGGCAGTCGCACCCCGGCCGGTCCGGGTGGCCATTTCCGAGGCACAGGGTCTGCTGTGCGCGGAGGAAGTGGTCACCGAGCGACCCCTACCCGGATTCGACCAGGCGGCGATCGATGGATACGCCGTGCGCAGCGTCGACCTCCAGGCCCCGGCCGAGACCGACGGTGGGTCCGCCCCCGCCGAGGTGACGCTGCCGGTCGTGGGCGAGGTGCGTGCCGGTTCGCGTCAGCCGATCCGTCTCCAGCCCCGTCAGGCGGTGCGCGTCGACACCGGTGCGCCGCTGCCGACGCTCGCCGACGCGGTACTGCCGCTCGACAACACCGACGGCGGTGCCGCGCGCATCAAGGTGCTCGAGCCGGTGCGTTCGGGCGACTACGTGCGTCGCACCGGCGACGACGTCCAGCCCGGCGACATCGCGGTGCGCGCCGGGACGATCATCGGGGCCGCCCAGGTGGGCCTGCTCGCCGCGGTCGGCCGCGACAAGGTGCTCGTCCATCCGCGGCCGCGACTGTCGGTCATCTCCGTCGGCGGCGAACTCGTCGACGTCGACCGCACCCCCGGGCCGGGACAGGTCTACGACGTCAACTCCTACGCGCTGGCCGCGGCCGCGCGCGACGCCGGTGCCGACGTCAACCGGGTCGGGATCGCGAGTACCGACCCGAAGCGGCTGCGCGAGGTCGTCGAGGGCCAGTTGATCCGCGCCGAGATCGTCGTGATCGCCGGTGCCGTGGGTGGTGGTGCGCTCGAGGAGGTCCGCGAGGCACTGTCCGATCTCGGGGAGCTGGGCGTCGAGCGGATCGCGATGCATCCGGGCTCGGTTCAGGGCTTCGGACGTCTCGGCCGCGACGAGGTGCCGACCTTCCTGCTGCCCGCCAACCCGGTGAGCGCGCTCGTCGTCTTCGAGGTGATGGTCCGGCCGTTGATCCGCATCGCGCTCGGCCGGCGCCAGCCGATGCGCCGCGTCGTCTCGGCACGCTCGGTCGCCCCGATCACCTCGATCCCCGGTCGCAAGGGTTTCCTGCGCGGCCGGCTCATGCGAGACGAGACGACGGGCGACTATCTCGTGCAGGCGCTCGGCGGCGCCGCGGGCTCGTCGTCGCACCTGCTCGCGACCCTCGCCGAGGCGAACTGTCTCGTCATCGTCGACCCCGAGGTCTCCGAGATCCGCACGGGAGATCCGGTGGACGTGGCGTTCCTCGGGCAGCGTGGTTGATGTCCCGTCATCCCGGCTGGCCGGCCGAGCTCGGGCCGCTGCGGGTGGCCGGGGGCGTGGTGACCGTCCGATCGATCCGACTGCGTGATGCCGCGGCGTGGAGCCGCCTGCGTCTGCGTGATCGTGCGCATCTCGAGCCGTGGGAGCCGACCGGTGAGGCGCCGTGGGACATGCGGCACCACATCTCGGTGTGGCCGGGGCTCTATCGGAGCCTGCGGTCGGAGGCCCACAAAGGCCTGATGCTGCCGATGGCCATCGAGCTGGACGGCACGTTCTGCGGGCAGCTGACGGTGGGCAACATCGTGCGCGGAGCGCTGCGCTCGGCCTGGATCGGCTACTGGGTGGAGAAGGAGGTCAACGGCCTCGGTGTCGCGACCGCCGCCGTCGCTCTCGGACTCGACCACTGCTTCGGACCGGTCGGACTGCACCGCGTCGAAGCCACCGTGCGGCCCGAGAACGAACCGAGCCGCGCCGTGTTGCGCAACGTCGGATTCCGCGAGGAAGGCCTGCTGAAGCGCTACCTCGACGTCCAGGGCCGATTCCGCGATCACCTGCTGGTCGCGATGACGGTCGAGGAGGTCCCTGGCTCGGTCTCGGATCGTCTGGTCCGTGCCGGTCGCGCGAGCTGGTCCTGACCTCTTCGCGTCTCGAGTCGGGTTCGTCCTTTATGTAACGCAGGTTACTCGTAACTCGAGTAACAATCCCCAGCGAGTGTGGGATCTCTGTGATTAGAGTGAAGAGAGTGTCGGTTGGTTTCGCGTGACTCGAGTGACTTCTGTTGTCGTTTGAGTCGGCGTTTCTGTACAGATGAACGCGATGATGCCGCTAACCTCAAGTAGGTCGGTGGGCGTCGACGGGCTGGTAGGGCGACGACTGGAGGGGAGGACCACCGGATGCCGAACTCGCTTCTGTGGATCGGGCTCGTAGCCGTGTGGTTGTTCGTTCTGGTGCCCATGCTGGTCACGAAGCGTCCTCGAATCCGGCAGACGACCGACGCCGCTCTTGCAACTCGAGTTCTGCACCGCGGAGACGACGAGCCGATCACCCCTCGGGGGCCGGCCGCCGGACACCGCAGCGATCCTCATTGGCGTCCGAGTCGTGACCGCACGCACCGCACCCCCGCGGAGGACCGCATGAACACTGAACTCGACGACAGGCCGGAGATCGATTCCGACGAGGCCGACGTCCACGACGAAGCAGCACCCGACCGTGAGCCCGTGCGCGCACACGCACCGCAGCGCCGGGGGCGCGGCGGATTCGACCCGCACGCCGATGCGGTCGCCAGCGCCGCGCGATACGAATTCCGTCAGCGGGTCGTCCTCGGCCTGCTGATCGCCGCGATCATGACGTCGGCGCTCGCCCTGATCGTTTCGTCGGTCATGTGGTGGCTCGCTGGTCTCGCGGCCGTGGCTCTCGTGGCCTACCTGTTCTACCTGCGGCGCCAGGTGCGTCTCGAGCAGGAGATCCGGCGGCGTCGGCTCGCGCGACTGCAGCGGTCCCGCGCAGGGAGCCGCGGCGGCCACGACGACGTTCCGCAGCGCCTGCGTCGCCCGGGGGCCGTGGTCCTCGAGGTCGACGACGAGGATCCGGAGTTCGAGCATCTCGATCGCTACGAGGACGACTACGGTATCGACCACGGCTACGACGTCCGAGCGAGCGACGGCGGCGACGAGCCCGGCGACTACGTCGTTCCCCGCGCAGTGGGGGAATGATCGTCCGACGATGCTTCCGGCGGGGCCCGCACCGACTCGGTGCGGGCCCCGGCCCGCCTTCGGAGCAGGTCGCGAAATCGCCCGTCACCTGCGCCGACACCCCGATTTCGTGATGGACGGGGTGGTTTGCTAGAGTTTGCAAGTCGGTTCCCTCGGAACCTACGGGGCTGTGGCGCAGTTGGTAGCGCGCTTCGTTCGCATCGAAGAGGTCAGGGGTTCGATTCCCCTCAGCTCCACCCCCGAAAGCCCCGCCCTCGGCGGGGCTTTCGTCGTACGCGGGGCCATTCGCTGGCGGGTCCACGCCGAACCCGGCAGACTGTGTGGCATGGACCACAGGATGAGTGACGACGAGTTGCGTCGGGCGATCCGGGTACTGCGTGAGCGCGCCGACCTCGCGCGCAGCGAGAATCGCCACGACGATGTCGAGATGATCGAGCGCACGATTCGGGAGTACCAGGAGGAGATGGCACAGCGGCTCTGAGTTCGATTCTGCGAGTTCCATCCGCCGGAGCCGAACGCTCCGGCTCACAGGTCGCTTCGCTCGGACACACACGTCGCTTCGCTCCGGCGCATCCGGTCTTATCCGTGGCGCGGCGGAGCGTCGTGTCGTCACGGCGACGTTAGGGTGTCGCCATGGCGATCACCGACCTGCGCGGAACCAAATTCCTTGTGACCGGCGCGGCCAGCGGAATCGGCCGCGCCCTGGCCCATGCGGCCTCCGATCGCGGGGCCCGGCTGGTGCTCACCGACCTGCAGGAGGAGGCCCTCGACGAGGTCGTCCGCAGCGTTCGTGAACGTGGCGGCACCGTGCTGCACTCGGCCGCCCTCGACATCTCCGACTATGAGGCCGTCACCGCCTTCGCCCGCGACGTGCACGAGGCGTGCGGGTCGCTCGACATCGTCGCCAACGTCGCCGGAGTGTCGGTGTGGGGCACGGTCGGCCGGCTGAAGCACGAGCACTGGAAGCTCATGGTGGACGTCAACCTCATGGGGCCCATCCACGTCATCGAGAACTTCGTGCCGGCCATGATCGAGGCCGGTCGCGGCGGGCACATCGTCAACGTTTCCTCTGCCGCCGGGCTGCTCGCCCTGCCGTGGCACGCCGCCTACAGCGCAAGCAAATTCGGTCTGCGCGGAGTGTCGGAGGTGCTGCGGTTCGACCTCAGACGCGACGGCATCGGTGTCTCGCTCGTCGTCCCGGGGGCCGTGCGTACACCGCTGGTCGACACCGTGCAGATCGTCGGCGTCGACCGCGACCGCCCCGAGGTCCGCAAGCTCACCCAACGGTTCGTCCGGCACGCCGCGACCCCCGAGAAGGTTGCCGAACGCATCGTCACCGGCATCCTGAAGAACCGCTTCATGGTCTACACGTCGTTCGACACCCGGTTCGGTTACTGGTGGGCCCGCAAGTTCGCGCCGCCCTACAACCTCGTCATGCAGGCCGCCAACGACTACTTCCGTCGCGTCGTCGGCACCAAATGAAATTCGGTGGATCCGACCCCGTCCGGCGGGGCCGGAACCACCTGAATCATTCCGACGCGCGGTGCAGCTCGGCGTGCAGGTGGTGCGTCAGAGGGGTGTCGGCGTGGGCCATCCAGAAGTCGTAGACCAGCACGTCGCCGTCGACCTCGAAACGCCGCCGGACCTCGCGCACGGGCTTGGCGTCGGGTGAGCGCTCCAGGCTGAGGGTGGTGAAGTCCAGCACGCCGCCCTCCGGCCGGGCCCGCTGGATCTCGACGAACCCGGTGGGCTGCGAGACGAGCAGTTCGACGTCGTCGCCGTTGCGGCGCAGGTAGCCGTTCTCGGTGTGCAGCGGGCGTCCCTCCGTCCGGTGCCGCGTACGGCTGACGTACATCAGGAAGGGCTTGCCGGGAATGGTGGCGAACTCGATCGTCTCGTCGTACGCGAAGTCGTCGATGGTGGGATAGTGGCCGTCGCCACCTCCGGTCCAGCGCCCGGCGAACGGTGCCAGGCACCCGAGCGGGTCGTCGGCCATGAAATCTCCCTCGTGTTCTCGGTGTGTTCTTCGCAATCGTTGTCGCCGTATTCGACGCGCCTGACCCGGATGCCGCCGTCCTGCGCGATACCGTGAGCATATGAGTCATCGCTGGGGTGTCGAGTCCGAAGTCGGTGAACTCCGCGCCGTAATGCTGCACCGGCCCGGCGCCGAACTCGAACGCCTCACGCCCCGCAACAACGACCAGCTGCTCTTCGACGCCCTGCCGTGGGTGGCGCGCGCCCAGGAGGAACACGACGCCTTCGCCGAGCTGCTGCGCAGCCGCGGGGTCGAGGTGTTCCTGCTGGCCGACCTGCTCACCGAGACACTCGAGGCCAGTGGCGCCGCGCGGGTGCAGAGCGTGTCGTCGGCCGTCGACGCACAGCGCCTCGGCTACGCGCTCGCGGAGGAGCTGACGGGCCATCTGCGTGCCCTGCCCGCTGCCGAGCTCGCCCGGATCCTCATCGCGGGCATGACCTTCGACGAACTGCCCGCGGTGGGCAACGGCGCGGCCCCGTCCCTCGTGCGCCTGATGCACCACGGTTCCGATTTCGCGATCGCACCGCTGCCGAACCTGCTGTTCACGCGCGATTCGTCGTTCTGGCTCGGCTCGCGCGTGGCGATCCCCAATCTGGCGCTGCCCGCGCGCCGGCGCGAGACCAGCCTCACCGACCTCATCTACGCCTTCCACCCGCAATTCCTCCACGTGCGACGCGCGTACGAATCGCACACCGCGCCCGTCGAGGGCGGCGACGTATTGCTGCTCGCGCCCGGCGTCGTCGCCGTCGGGGTGGGGGAGAGGACGAGTCCGGCCGGTGCGGAAGCGTTGGCGCGCAGCGTCTTCGACGACGGGCTCGCGCACACCGTGTTGGCGGTCCCGATCGAGCAGCGCCGGGCGTCGATGCACCTCGACACCGTGTGCACGATGGTCGATGTCGACGCGGTGGTGATGTACCCGGCGATCCGGGACAGCCTGCAGGCGTTCGCGATCCACCGCGAGAACGGTGCCGTGCAGATCTCGGGGCCGCGCCCCTTCCTCGAGGCCGCCGCCGATGCGATGGGGATCGAGAAACTGCGCGTCATCGACACCGGTCTGGATTCTGTTGTCGCAGAGCGTGAGCAGTGGGACGACGGGAACAACACGCTCGCCGTCGCGCCCGGCGTCGTCGTCGCGTACGAGCGCAATGTCGAGACGAACACCCGTCTCGAGGACTCGGGGGTCGAAGTGCTGCGGATCGCCGGGTCGGAACTCGGTTCCGGCCGCGGCGGTCCGCGATGCATGTCGTGCCCGCTCTCGCGGGCGGCCCTGTAGCTGCCGTCAGAGGATCTCGCGCACCTTGTCCACCGGACGCGCGAGCACGGTGCCCTTGTCGGTGACGACCAGCGGACGTTCGATGAGGATCGGGTTCGCGACCATCGCGTCGAGCAGTTCGTCCTCGGACGCCTCGGCGAGGTTCAGCTCCTTGTAGAGCGTTTCCTTCTTCCGGATCGCCTGGCTCGGTGTGAGACCTGCCGCATCGAGCAGCGACCGCAGCTCGTCGCGGGAAGGCGGAGTCTCGAGATATTTGATGACGGTGGGTTCGAGTCCGTTCTCCTTCAGCAGCGCCAAAGTGTTGCGTGACGTGCTGCAGCGCGGATTGTGATAGATCGTCGCCGTGGTTGCCATGGCCCGATTCTGCCCCGACGGACCCGGTAACCCGGTGTCTCCCGTGGTCGTGTTGCCCGATTCGTCCCTGTTGAAGCCATTGGGAAGCGTTATTACGATTTTCGCGCCCTGAAGTTTTTCGAATTCTCTCTCAGAAAAGGCACGGAGCACGATGCTCAGAGGTTTCAAGGATTTCCTGCTGCGCGGAAACGTCGTCGAACTCGCCGTCGCAGTGGTCGTCGGCGCGGCGTTCACGTCCATCGTCACGGCGTTCACCGATCATATCGTGAACCCGCTGGTCGCGGCTGTGGGTGGCGACAACGAGATGGGCTTCGGCTTCCGCCTGCTCTCGTCGAACGACGCGACCTTCGTCAACCTCGGTGCCGTCATCTCCGCGGCGATCAACTTCTTCATCATCGCCGCCGTCGTCTACTTCGTGCTCATCGTGCCGGTCAATGCCGCCAAGGCCCGCTTCGCGCCGGAGAAGGAGCCCGAGGACGAGCCGCTGAGCGAGACCGATCTGCTCATCCAGATCCGCGACCTGCTCGAGACCGGCAGCTACAACACCGCCCCCGCCGATGCGCCCTCGGCCGAAGCGCCCGTCAAGGTCACCGAGCGCTGATAACCTGCGAGAATGCTCGACCTCACCATCGATCCCGACTCGCCCGTCCCGCCGTTCGAGCAACTGCGCCGGCGCATCGTCGAGCTGGTACACGATGGTGAGCTGATCGCAGGTTCGAAGCTGCCCACCGTCCGGGGCCTCGCCGACACCCTCGGCATCGCACCGAACACGGTCGCCAAGACCTATCGAGAACTCGAGAAGCTGGGCGTGCTCGAGGCCCGCGGGCGGGCGGGGACGTTCGTCGCCGACACGGGCGATCCCACCCGCACGCGGGCCCAGCGATCCACCAACGAGTACGTCGCCGAGGTGAGGGCGCTCGGGATGTCCGACAAGGAGATCCTCGAATTCGTCTCGGCCGCCCTGCGGGCGGGCTGACCTGCCGATCTGCGGGATCGCGCAGAGTATGCATGTCGCGTCCGAAATGTGACGATTTTCTCGGGTTCGGCGATTCCGCTCCGCAGGCGCCCGAAACTTGCAAGGTTTGTTCGCATGAACGTCCCTGGTGATCGGCCCGGGTCCGAGGAGATCGACGAGGTCTCGGGCGCCCGTGCTTCTGAAGTAGCCGCGTCCGCGGCGCATCCGCCGCAGACCGACAAAGTGGTCTTCGGAGTCGCTGCCGCGCTGGTGGCGGCGATCGTGGTGTGGGGCCTGGCCGCCACCGAGAACTTCGGGACCGTTACCGGGAACATCCTCGACTGGATCGTCGTCGAGTTCGGTTGGTTGTTCGTGCTCACGGCGAGCGGATTCGTGTTCTTCGCGCTCTGGCTGGCGGTGAGCCGATACGGTCGCATCCCGCTCGGCAAGGACGACGAGAAGCCGGAGTTCCGCACCGTCAGCTGGATCTCGATGATGTTCGCCGCCGGCATGGGCATCGGCCTGATGTTCTTCGGTGTCGCCGAACCGCTCTCGCACTTCGTCGAGCCGCCACCGGGCAGCACCGGCGGCACCGGCGTCGCGATGGCGACCTCGATGTTCCACTGGAGCCTGCATCCCTGGGCGATCTACGCCGTGGTGGGTCTGGCCATCGCCTACGGCACCTTCCGCAAGGGTCGCAAGCAGCTCATCAGCTCGGCGTTCATCCCGCTGTTGGGACGCCGGGCCGAAGGTCCGCTCGGCAAGGTCATCGACATCCTCGCCCTGTTCGCGACCCTGTTCGGCACCGCGGCGTCGCTCGGCCTGGGCGCGCTGCAGATCGGCTCGGGCTTCGAGGTCACCGGCTGGCTCGAGACGGCCGGAGTGATGCTGCTCGTCGCGATCGTCGCACTGCTCACGCTCGCGTTCATCGCCTCCGCGGTCACGGGTGTCGCCAAGGGCATCCAATATCTGTCGAACACCAACATGGTGCTCGCCGCGATCCTGGCGATCTTCGTGTTCGTGCTCGGACCCACCGTCTTCATCCTCAACCTCGTGCCCACCACCCTCGGTGCCTACGCCGCGGAGTTCGCCCGCATGTCGGCGCGCACGGCCGCCTCCAACGAGGCCGCAGGTGAGTGGCTGTCGAGCTGGACGATCTTCTACTGGGCCTGGTGGGTCTCGTGGGCGCCCTTCGTCGGAATGTTCCTCGCCCGCATCAGCCGCGGCCGCACCATCCGCGAGTTCATCGTCGGCGTCATCCTCGTCCCGAGCCTCGTCAGCCTCATCTGGTTCTCGGTGTTCGGCGGCGCCGGCATCGGACAGCAGCTGGACGGCCTGGACATCGCGGGTGCCGACAGTGTCGAAGGACAGCTGTTCGGGGTGCTCGGCAACCTCCCGCTCACCGGTATCGCCACGGTCGTCGCGATGCTCCTCATCGCCATCTTCTTCATCTCCGGAGCCGACTCCGCGTCGATGGTGATGGGCAGCCTCAGTCAACGCGGCACCCTCGCGCCGAATCGCGGCGTCGTGGTCTTCTGGGGCGGACTCACCGGCGGCGTCGCGGCACTGCTGCTGTGGAGCGGCGGCGAGGAAGCCCTCAACGCCCTGCAGACGATGACCATCATCGCCGCAGCCCCCTTCCTCCTCGTGATGATCGGCCTGTGCGTGTCGCTGTACCGGGATCTGCAGCGCGACCCCCTGATCACGGGCGGGCGCAGGAAACGGACACTGCGCAAAGTCGAATGACCGAGCGGTCCCACATCGAGGACGTCGAGTTCCTGCTCGACGTCCTCGATGCGCGTCCGGGCACGTCCGTCCTCGCGATCGACACCGGGCCCGCCTCCGCCGTGGTCGCCGAGCACGTCGGTCCCCACGGACGCGTGCGCGTGGCCCCCTCGGCGACCCGCGCATACGAGTTCACCCGCCAGGAGAAGTTCGACCGCATCTACGCACTCGACGTCCCGGACTTCCGCGAGGACACCGCCGCCGTGGCCGCCCTCGCTCCACTGCTGACCAACGACGGGCAACTGTGGGTGATCGACGAGGCAGGGCCGGGAGAGGACACCGGAACCGTCTCGATGACGGTGAGCACCGTTCTCGCACAGGCAGGATTCGCGATCGTCGACATCCTCGAACGCGGGTCGCGGGTCGCGGTGTGGGCAGCGGTCGGACGGCGGCATCACGAGTGACACACGACGCCGCGTGCCTGCGGTGAGTTGTCGCCCACCCCGAGTACGGTGTCGCCTGCCCGGCAGTTGCTCTTCGAGAGGAGTGCGCGTGACCGACACCGACAGATTCGACGAGGCCCTCGACCGCGACTGGGCGCGTTACGCCTCGCAGCTGGCCCGGCGCATCTCCGAACTCGCCGGATCCGACGTCTTCGAGCTGCACGCCGAGACCGCCTCGGGGCCCGCGGCCTGCGTGCGGGTGCTGGCGACTTCCGGCGGAGGCGCCACGGTCGAGGTCACCGGATCGGAGCCGGTCACCCGGCCCGTGTCCGAGGCCGACATGCTCGCCCGGCACATCGTGTCGGTGCTGCGCGGTCGCGGGAAGGTGCCGCATCCGGCCTTTCTGCAGGCGCACCCGCCCTCCGCCCTCGGCGACCTGCGCGAACGTGTGAGCGACGCGCTCGCGCACGCGCTCGGGCGCCCGGTGCCGGTCGACGCCGACGGCGACTTCGTCGTCGTCCTCGACTCCCAGGTGGTCTTCGTCGTGATCGACGACGACGGCAGCATCAGGCTGTGGGCGCCGCTGCTGCACGCGATCCCCGAGGACGACACCCCGGGAGCCGCGCCCGCCGGCGGTCGCACCCACGCGCTGGCCGAGCTCACCGAACTGAACCGGACGTGGCCGCACATCAAGGTGGTGCTCGTCGAGGACCGGCTCGTCGCCACCGTCGACCTGCTCGGCGATCCGTTCGTGCCCCGCCACCTGTCCGAGCTGCTCCAACGACTCAAGGGCTTCCTCACGGTCGTCGACGAGCGATTCGCGCGCCGCTTCGACGGCGTCCGCTACGGCTCCGACAGGGAACACGACGTCAACCTGCCCGAGGGCAGCGTGCTCGACGAACCGAACTGAGCTCCGCTCAGCGCCGACAACGAGCTCCGCTCAGCGTCGACAACGAGCTCCTCTCAGCGCCGGAAATCGAGCTCCGCTCAGCGCCAGCTGGGGAGCCACAGCTGGTCGTTCCAGTGCTCCGGCGTGATCGGCAGCGCCGTGAGGATCGGCCACAACCACACGAAGTTCGCGATGACGAGCCCGACGTACAGGCACACCACGAGCAACCCGGTCGTCCGCCGTTCCGTCGAGGCGTGCGGAGACCCGAGGATGTCGCCGAGCACCAGCGCGACACCCATCACCAGGAACGGCGCCATCGGCACCGCGTAGAAGTAGTACATCTGCCGGTCGAGGCTCGCGAACCACGGCAGGATCCCCGCGCCGTAACCGGTGAGCACCGCGGCCCACCGCCAGTCGCGGCGGACGAGCAGCTGCCACAGTCCCCACCCGAGCACCGGCAGCGACACCCACCACAGCGCCGGCGTTCCGACCAGCATCACGGCCTTGACGCACTGCTCCGCGTCGCATCCGCTGATCCGCTCGCCGTCGGCGAAGTAGTACAGCATCGGGCGCAGACCCATCGGCCACGTCCACGGCTTCGATTCCCAGGGGTGCTGGTTGCCGGCCGAGTTCGTCAGGCCGGAGTGGAACTCGAGGACGCTCGCGCTGTAGTACCAGAGCGATCGCAGCGCGTCGGGAACGAAGGAGAACATCCCGTCGTGGCCGATCCGCGAGCCGACCGCGTGACGGTAGACGCCGGTCTCGCTCGCGAACCACGCCCAGTAGGTCGACAGATAGACCCCGAGCGGGACGAGCACGAGGGCGTAGAGCGCCGGGCCGATATCGCGCAGGGCCGTCCCGACCCAGGGTCGCTGCACCCGGTACGCGCGGCGCGTCGCGAGGTCGAAGGCCACGGACATCAGCCCGAAGAACGCGATGAAGTACAGGCCCGACCACTTGGTGCCCACCGCGAGACCCAGCAGGATGCCCGCGCCGAAGCGCCACCAGCGCACACCGAAACGCGGACCCCACACACTGTCGACGACACGGCCCTCGGCGTGCACCTTCGCCATGCGGGCACGCACGTCGTCGCGGTCGACGATCAGGCACCCGAAGGCGGCGACGACGAAGACCGCCTGGAAGATGTCGAGCATGCCGAGGCGGGACGACACGAAGGTCACCCCGTCGACGACGAGCAGCAGACCGGCGACCGCGCCGAGCATCGTCGACCGGGTCAGCCGCCGCACGATCCGCACGACCAGCAGGACGAGCACGACACCGGCCGCGGCGGCCGAGAAACGCCAGCCCCACGCGGTGTATCCGAACAGTGCCTCGCCGATCGCGATCATCTGTTTGCCGACGGGCGGATGCACGACGAGCCCGTAACCGGGGTTGTCCTCGATCCAGCCGCCGGTGAGCACCTGCCAGCCCTGCGGGGCGTAGTGCTTCTCGTCGAACACCGGCGTCTTCGCGTCGGTGGGGTAGTTGAGCATCGTGAACCGCGTGATCGCGGCGAGTGCCGTGACGAAGGCGGTGACGATCCAGCCGCGCGCCCGATCTCCGGGGAGAGGCTCGGGTCCGGGCACCAACGGGCCGGGACCGAGAAGGCGACGATCCTGCGCTGCCGACGGACCACGGCCGGGGGCCTGTGAAGGGCTGCGGTCCGTCACGGTCACGCTCCGATCGTAGGCTGAGCCGTATGCAGGCAGCCAAACCGGTCCAGGGCGCGAATCCGGGAGAGGGCCGGCTCGTGCTGGCCGCCACTCCGATGGGAGATATCGGTGACGCCTCGGCGCGTCTCCGCGACGCTCTCGGCACCGCCGACGTGATCGCCGCCGAGGACACCCGCCGCACCAAGGCACTCGCCGCGGCGCTCGGCGTCACCATCGCCGGGCGGGTCGTGAGCTTCTACGACCAGGTCGAGGTGTCGCGGCTGCCGGGTCTCGTCACCGACATCGAGGAGGGCCGCACCGTCCTGCTCGTCACCGATGCAGGTATGCCGTCGGTGAGCGATCCCGGCTACCGGCTCGTCGAGGCGTGCGTCGAAGCCGGTCTGTCGGTGACCTGCCTGCCCGGTCCGTCGGCGGTGACCACCGCCCTCGCCCTGTCGGGTCTGCCGGTCGAGCGGTTCTGCTTCGACGGGTTCCCACCCCGCAAGCGGGGCCAGCGACGCGCGTGGCTCGGAACGCTCGTCCAGGAGCCCCGGGCCGTGGTGTTCTTCGAGGCACCGCACCGGCTCGCGGCGTGCCTGGCCGACGCCGTCGACGTACTCGGCGGTGAGCGTCGCGCCGCCGTCTGCCGCGAACTCACCAAGACCTACGAGGAAGTGCGCCGCGGAACACTCGCGGAGCTCGCCGAGTGGGCCGTCGAGGGCGCGCGCGGTGAGATCACCGTGGTGCTCGAAGGCGCGGTCGCGGTGGCCACCGACCCCGTCGACCTCGTCGACGAGGTGGAACGGAAGCTCGAGGACGGGATGCGGCTGAAGGACGCCTGCGCAGTCGTCGCCGAGGCCGCGTCGAAGTCGTCCGGCGCGACGGTCTCGAAGCGCGAACTGTACGACGCGGTGTTGGAGGCGCGTCGCGACTGACGCGGTGTTGGAGGCGCGTCGCGACTGACGAATCTGCCGCACACCGATCGAGAAAACCGCATATCGGACGCGCTGTGGGGTCCGGGGACACTGCGTGCCACGGAAGCCTAGACTCTGCCGGGTCCCGAACGCAGACGTCACCGGCACCGGCCGGTCGGACGCTGTCGGGGGCTTCGGACGATCAGGAGGACGCGGATGGATTCGGTGAACGATTTCCTCGTCGAGGTGGCAGGGGTGGTGTGGGGGCCGTACCTGCTCATCCCGCTGCTGTTGGGTACGGGCCTCGTGCTCACGATCCGGCTGAGGGGCGTCCAGTTCCGCAAGCTGTGGCCCGCACTGCGGCTGGGTCTGATCACCCGCCACGACGAAGGCGCCACCGAAGGCGACATCTCCCAGTACCAGGCACTGACCACCGCGCTCGCCGCGACGGTGGGCGTGGGCAACATCGCCGGTGTCGGCACCGCGATCTACTTCGGTGGGCCCGGCGCACTGTTCTGGATGTGGGTCACCGGCCTGGTCGGCATGGCGAGCAAGTACTCCGAGGCGTTCCTCGGCGTGAAGTACCGCACGACCGACGCCAAGGGTGAGCAGAGCGGTGGTCCGCAGTACTACCTCGCCCGCGCCATCCCCAACAAGGCCGGTCTCGTCCTGAGCCTGCTGTTCGCGGTGTTCGCCGTGCTCGCCAGCTTCGGTATCGGCAACATGACCCAGGCCAACACCGTCGCCACCCAGCTCGACGACACCTTCGGTGTGCCGACCTGGATCAGCGGTGTGCTCATGACGGCGCTTGCTGCCGCAGTCCTGCTCGGCGGCATCAAGTCCATCGGCAGGGTCACCGCCGCCTTCGTGCCCGCGATGATCCTCCTGTACGTCGGCGCCGGCATCATCGTCCTCGCGGTCAACTTCACCCAGATTCCCGACGCCTTCGCGCTCATCTTCACCGACGCCTTCACCGGCACCGCGGCCACCGGCGGCTTCATCGGATCGGTCTTCATGATCGCGCTGCGCTACGGCGTCGCCCGCGGCATCTTCTCGAACGAGTCGGGCATGGGCAGCGCGGCGATCGCCGCCGCGGCCGCCCAGACCACCCACCCGGTCCGTCAGGGCCTGGTGTCGATGACCCAGACGTTCATCGACACGATCATCGTCGTCACCTTCACCGGTCTGGTCATCGTCACCACCGGAGCTTGGGAGTCCGGCGAGCAGGGCGCTGCCATGACGTCGGCCGGCTTCGCCGACGGCCTCGGCGGGGACTGGGGTCACTGGATCGTCGCCATCTCGGTCGTCTTCTTCGCCTTCTCGACGATCCTCGGCTGGTCGTATTACGGCGAGCGGTGCGTCGAGCGTCTCGTCGGTCGCCGCGGCGTGGTGCCCTACCGCGCGGTCTTCGTGATCGTGGTGTTCATCGGTGCCACCACCCAGCTCGAGGTGGTCTGGAACTTCTCCGACGTGATGAACGGCCTCATGGCCCTGCCGAACCTGATCGGTCTGCTGGTGCTGTCGGGTCTGATCGCGCGGGAGACGAAGGCTTATCTCGATCGCGATCCGTACCTGTTGGGCAACCCCGTCGCGACGGACGATCCCGACACCGTCAAGTAACCGGAAGAAACGGGAAAGGGCCCCGCGATGCGGGGCCCTGAACGTATGTGGAGCATGCCCCCACGCCGACCCGGAACTACCCCTCGTCAGTCCCTATCGGCGTGGAGGCCCCCGCCCCACGCTGCAAGGTCGAACCTTGCGTGGTGACCACTCTTCCGTGTCATTGACGGGGACTGAAAATACCGACCGGCGCGGAACCGGTATCATCCCTGCTCAGGCGTGGTGAGGAATTTTTCCGCAGCGGATGTTTGCAGGCGGGGAACGGGAGTACGAGGGGCGCGGAACGGATGTCAGACACCGGCGGAAAGCCTGGTTCGGCGCAACGTCAGTTCTTCGCCGACCAGCTGCGGATGCTGTTCGCCGCAGCCGGTCGTCCCGCTCTCAAGAAGGTCGTCTCGGAGGCCGCGACCGTGGCCCGGGCGGTGGGCAGCGACCGGACCGTCTCCGTCCAGCGGGTCAGCGACTGGCGCAGCGGCAACCGGATGCCGGCCAACTTCGAGTCGGTGCATCCGGTGCTCGTGGTCCTCATCCGGGCGGCGCGGGAACTCAACGCCGAACCGCCGGCCCCCGGCCTGTACTCCCTGAAGCAGTGGGAGAACTGGTGGAAGGCCGCGCGCGGGCAGGCGAACGCTCCGCGCACCAAGGAATCGGCCTCGGCATCGGTGCCGCCCGGGATCCGCCCGTACAAGGGACTCGCGTCCTACCGTCAGAACGACGCGCGGTTGTTCTTCGGGCGCACCCAGAGCGTGCGCAGCCTCGCCGACGTGGTGACGGCCTCCCACGGACAGGGCCCGGTCGTGGTGACCGGTGCCTCCGGCGTCGGCAAGTCCTCGCTCGTGCAGGCCGGTCTCATTCCGCAGCTGTGTTCCGCGCCCGACTGTCACCCGGTGGTCCTCACCCCCGGCACCGACCCGGTCGCACGACTCGTCGACGCGCTCCCCGAACTGACCGACGTCGGCGACCCCGCCGACCACACCGCCGTCCACGCGGCCCTGCGCGCCGCGACCTCGCGCACGTCGTCGTCGTTGCTGCTGATCGTCGTCGACCAGATCGAGGAACTGTTCACCCAGTGCAGCGACGTCGCTCTGCGTACCGCATTCCTCACTCTGCTCGAGACGGCGTCGACCTGTTCCGACGGCGACGCGCCCGCCCTCGTCGTCGCGACGATGCGGTCGGACTTCTACGACCAGGCAGTGGCCACCCCGGTGCTCGCCCGGGCCCTCGAGCGGCGGACCAAGACCGTCCAGCCCCTCGACCGCGACGACCTCGTCGAGGTCATCACCGCTCCCGCCAAACTCGTGGGGGTCCGCCTCGAACCCGGCCTCGTCGACCTCATCCTCCACGACCTCACGGGCCTGGCCGATGGTGAGATCAGCGGCACCGAACTTCCCCTGCTCTCCCACCTGCTCGACTCGCTGTGGGACAAGCGCAGCGGGGGCACGCTCACCGTCGCCGCCTACCGCGCGACCGGCGGGGTCCGCGGATCCGTCGCCGCCGGCGCCGAACGGGCATGGGAGAGTCTCGCCGACGATGCCGACCGGGCCCGTGCCCGCTCGATGCTCGTCCACCTGGTGTACGTCACCACGACCGGCACGGACGTCAAGATCGCCCGGTCGCTGAACGAACTGCTCGCGGTGGGCGGCGAGGATCGCGACGCGTCGAAGCGCGTCCTCGACCATTTCGTGTCGGCACGTGTGCTCGTCGTCGACGCCGACTACGTCGAACTCATCCACGACGCGGTGATCGACGCGTGGCCCCGACTCAAGTCCTGGATCCAGCAGGACCGCGCCGGCGCCGCCCTGCGACAGCAGATCGAGGCCGACGCATCGACCTGGCTCGCCTCCGGACGCAACCGGGAACTGCTCTACCAGCGCGGACGCATGGATGTCGTGACCGAGCAGAACCCGCACCTCGCCACGGCGGGCACCCCCGAGGATCGGCGCGGACCGGTCGCGCTCAGCCCTACCACCGTGGCCTTCCTCGACGCCTCCCGCCGGCAGATCGCCCGCGAGACACGGACCCGGCGCGTCGGCATCGCCGCGATGGCGCTGTCCACGATCATCGCGTTCGTCATGACCGGCCTGGCCTGGGACGCGAAGGGACGGGCCGAGACGGCACGGAGCACCGCACAGTTCCAGCAGATCGTCGCGCTGTCCGACTCCCTGCGCGACGAGGACCCCACCACCTCGGCGAATCTGGCGCTCGTCGCGGCCGAACTCCAGCCCGACAACCCGGTCGCGTACTCGAGGCTCATCGCCAGCCAGGCCGTCCCCCTCGCCTACACGCTGAGCGGACACACCGGGCCGGTCTACGGCGTCGTCGTCTCACCCGACGGATCCACCCTCGCGTCGGCGAGCGACGACGGCACCGTCCGCCTGTGGGCACTCGACGGCGACGAACCGGTCGCGGTGGGCGAGCCGTTGCAGTTGTCGTCGAAGTACATGGCGTCGGTCTCGTTCAGCCCCGACGGCCGTTTCCTCGCGATCGGTGCAGGTGACGGCGGTGTATGGATCTACGACGCGTCCGATCGGGCCGCGCCGCGCGTGGTGCTCGACCGGCAGGTCTACGCCGGCGGCGCCGTGCACAACGTGCGGTATTCGCCCAACGGCCGGGTGCTCGCCGTGCCCTACGACGACGGGCACGTCGCGCTCGTCGACACTGCGGATCCCGGATCGGGCCGGTTCCCCGTCACCTTGATCGACGACCACGACGGTGGTGTGCGGACGGTGGCCTTCCGTCCCGGTGGGCAGATCCTCGCCACTTCCAGCGACGACCGCACCGTCCGACTGTGGGACGTGAGCACGCCGTCGCGGCCGGTGCCGCTCGGTGAGCCGCTCACCGGTTTCGGCGACGTCGCGCATTCGGTGAGTTTCAACGGCGACGGCACGATCCTCGCGGCGAGCAGTGACGACGGTGTACTGCACCTGTTCGACACCACCGATCCGCGCGCGGCCCGCCCGCTGGGGGTACCCGTGAACGCCCACACCGGCGGCGTCTGGAACATCGCGTTCCTCCCCGACGGACGCACACTGGCGAGCGCGTCCTGGGACGGCACCGCGAAACTGTGGGACATCGACCCCTCGACACGGACTCTCGACGAGATCGGCCCGCCACTGACCGGGCACGGAGGTGGCGTGCCCACGCTCGCGGTGAGTCCGACCGGCACCACCGTCGTCACCGGCGGACAGGATTCCAACGTCCGGGTGTGGACGATGCCGCAGACCCGGATGGCGGTCGCCGACAGTGCGCTGACCAGGCCGGCGATCGATCGTGCCGGAGCCCTCGTCGCGACCGGCAGCTACGGACCGGATGTCACGCTCTGGCGGGTCGGTCAGGGCGGCGACTGGAACCGCGCCGGTGGGATCGCGTTGCCGCGGCCGCTCGGCGGTGCGTACGTGTGCGCGCTCTCGCCCTCGGGCACGATCCTGGCCACGGCACCGACCTCCGGCGGCAGCGTGCAACTGTGGGATGTGCGCGATCCGGCGACACCGAAGCCGTTCGGCGAGCCGGTGCCGCTCGACACGAGGTTCACCTCCGCCCTGGCGTTCGGACCCGACGGCACGACCCTCGTGACCGGAGCCGACGATTTCTCGGTGCAGTTGTGGGACATCGCGGATCCCGCCGAACCGGTGCCGTGGGGCGAACCGTTGACGGGGCCGAAGAATCTCGTACGCAGTGCCGCCGTCAGCCCCGACGGCCGAAGCCTCGTGGTCACGAGCGCCGACAGCGAGATCTATGCCTGGAACGTGACCGATCCGCGCTCCCCGACACGGGTGAACGTCTCGGACGGGCACGCAACCGGGGTGAACACCGTGGCCTTCGGCGGGTCGAGCGACGTGCTGGTGACCGGTGGGGACGACCACGACGTGGTGGTCTGGGATCGCGCCGAGTCCGGTGACTTCGTCGCCCGCGAGACCCGGTTGAGCGGCCACACCGGCACGGTCTACTCCGTCTCGATCACGCCCGACGGCACCCGCGCGGTCAGCGGCAGCGACGACGGCACCGTCCGGTTGTGGGACGTCGCCGACCCGGAGGGCATGCACGAGATCGGTGGCCCGGTCACCGACATGGGAACGGGACGATGGCAGGTGACCTTCGCGCCCGACGGGACCATCGTCGCCGCCGGCGGCGACGGCCTGCTCCGCACGTGGGGGCTCGACGCCGACGCCGTCGTGGCCCGCATCTGCCGTTCCACCTCGGTGCGACTCGGGGAGGTACTCGACCGCTACGAGTTGCCGGCTCCTCCGGACGAGGTGTGCTGAGCGCCTGTCCGAGCGTCGCCGAGGGCGAGGATGCTGGCCGCCTTGTCGAGGCATTCCTGCCATTCCGCGTCGGGATCGGAGTCGATGGTGATGCCGCCTCCCACACCGAGGGCGCACACGCCGGTGCCGGTGTCGTCGTGGCCGAACTCGACGGTGCGGATCGCGACGTTCAGTTCGGTGCCTGCGATCGGACTCGACATGCCGACGGTGCCGCAGTAGACACCCCGCGCGGAACCCTCCCACCTGGTGAGCAGCGTCCGGGCGCGGAGCTTCGGGCAGCCCGTGACCGATGCGGGCGGGAACGCCGCGTCGAGCACGTCGGCGACCGTCACGCCCGGTCGCCGCTCCGCCGCGACGGTGGACACCAGATGCCACACGCCCGGGGCGGGCCGCACGGTCAGCAGATCCTCGACCCGCACCGAACCGGTTTCGGCGACACGGCCGAGATCGTTGCGGACGAGATCGACGATCATCACGTTCTCGGCGACGTCCTTGATCGACGCCCGTAGCGCGGCGGGGTCGGCGGAGCGGGGGAGGGTGCCCTTGATCGGACTCGACCGCAGCGTGTCGCCGTGGAGGGAAACGAACAGTTCGGGCGACAACGACGCGATCGCACCCCACGATCCCTGCAGGTAGGCGGCGCGCGCGGGGGCGGTCCGGGAGATCCCGTCGGCGAAGAACGCCAGCGGGTCGCCGTCCCATCGGCCGGTGAACCGCGTGCACACGCACGCCTGGTACACCTCGCCGGCGCGGATCGCGTCGAGACAGCGTTCGACGCCGCGGCGGTGCTCGTCGCGAGGCGGTGGTGTCCAGTCGATGTGCCAGTCGGACGTGGTCGGAGATGAGTCGGTGTTCGACGGTGGGGCGAGGACCACCGCGGCGAGATCGTCGGGGCAGGGTGCGGTGCCGAGCGTCTCGTACCACCAGCACCCGTCGGCGTCGAGACGCAGGACGGTGTCGGTCCACCCGCTTGCGGCCAGGGGCAGTGCGGGTCGGTCCGGGATGCGATCCGGGTACGCGAGATAGCCGATGCGCCCGCCCCCGATGAGCGGCCGATCGTCACCCGCGGCTTCGGGAGCGTCCGCCGGGAGGGAGAAGACCTCCGCTGGTGGGACGGATTCGACGGTCACGGAGGGGACGAGCACGGCCGCCGCCCCGAACCATTCGCCCGACAGCGCCGCCGGAGCGGGGATGGCGAGGATCCTGGCGCGTTCTGCGAGTGCACCGAGCACGCGATCGACGGTGCCGCCGCGGCCGAGTCGTTCCATCCGCATGGCGTCAGCTTGTCATGCCTGGTCGGAGGTGTCGGGACGAGCCCCGAGATGCGCGAGCTTGTCGGGATTGCGGACCACGTAGACGCCGGTGACCAGGCCGTCGTCGATCTCGAAGTGCAGCACCATGTCGAGGACACCCGCAGAGTAGACGAGGACGCCGGGCATCGAGTTCATCACGGCCGGTTCGATGGTCATGTCGGGCAGCGGATGCCGGACCAGTCCGAGGAACAGGCGGGCGACCTTCGCGGAGCCGAGGACCGGAACCCGGGCCGCATTGACCTTGCCCCCACCGTCGGCGAGGTACCGCACGTCGGGAGCCAGCAGCGACAGCAGTCCGTCGAGATCGCCGGTGGTGGCCGCGGTGAGGAACGCCGCGACCACCCGGTCGGTCTCGTCGCCCGCGGGAGTGAAGCGTCGCTGCCGGGCATGGACGTGCTCGCGGGCGCGGTGCGCGATCTGCCGGACGGCACTCTCGGTGCGGTCGACCGTCTCGGCGATGCGCCCGTACTCGAAACCGAACACCTCGCGCATCACGAAGACCGCGCGTTCGACGGGCGTCAACGTCTCGAGCACCAACAGCATCGCGGTCGACACCGACTCGGCGAGTTCGACCTCGGCGGCTGCGTCGGGAGCGGTGAGGATCGGCTCGGGCAACCACGGCCCGACGTAGTCCTCCCGGCGGCGTTGCGCCGAGCGCAGCGAGTTCAGCGCCTGACGCGTCACGATCTGCGCCGCGTAGGCCCGCGGATTGTCGACGCTGTCGGTGTCGGCGCGGGCCCAGCGGATGTAGCTCTCCTGCAGGACGTCCTCGCTGTCGGCGACGCTGCCGGTGATCTCGTAGGCGATCGAGAACAGCAGTCCCCGATGCTCGGTGAAGACGTCGTCGCCGGTCATACGTGAGCCTTCTCGCGTGCGGCGGTGTCCGGTCCGCGTCGGGTCGGCAGGGCGCGTCCGCGCGCCTGTAGCTGCATGGTGTGGATGGTCCCACGAACGACGGCTTCCTTCACCGGTGCTGCGAGCCGCCCCCGCACGGCCCACCTCGACGGGGTGTCATCGCGGGCCGACAACTGCACGACACCGCGATCGCGGCCGAGGGAGATGCAGGTCGTGACGAAACCGAGCGAGAGCGGTGCCGGTTCGCGTCCCTGCAACAACTGCCACACCGTGTCGGCGCCGTGGGTGCCGAGCGGCATCGCCGCCTGGCAGCTCATGCGCAGGTGGTCGTTGCCGTCCACCACCACTGCGTCGCCCACGCCGACGATCGGCATGCCGTCGACCGCCTGAAGGGTGTCGCGCACCCGGAGACGACCGTCGTCGTCGACCGGCAGGCCGCTACGGCGGGCCAGGTCGGGCACCGAGAAACCGGCCGTGCGGACCACGAGGGTCGCGGGGATCGTGGTGCCGTCGTCGAGGACGACCGAGCCGTCGTCGATGCGGCTGACCCGCGTTCCTGACCGGACCTCCACGCCCAGTTCGTCGAGCCGGCGGCGGATGTAGCGCTGCGTGTTCTCGGGAAGAGCCGCACCCGGATCGCCGACGAGGACGAGGGTGTGCCGCGGATGCGAC
Source organism: Rhodococcus sp. C26F (assembly GCF_053345925.1). Classification (NCBI taxonomy): domain Bacteria; kingdom Bacillati; phylum Actinomycetota; class Actinomycetes; order Mycobacteriales; family Nocardiaceae; genus Rhodococcus; species Rhodococcus sp. C26F. Next base: position 386,994 of record NZ_JBKFBA010000002.1, on the reverse strand, counting down.
TGTGCGAGTTCGGTGACGGTCTCGAGACCGGTGAGCCCGCCGCCGATCACAACGACGGAGGCATGGTCGTCCGCCTCGAAGAGGGCGTCGTGCAGAGCGGTGGCGGAGTCGAGGTCGGCGACGGAGAACGCCCTCTCCGCACCGGGGATCGCACCGGAACTCGTGGTGCTGCCGACGGCGTAGATCACCGCGTCGCACGGCAGGACCGTTCCGTCGGCGAGGGACACCGCGTGCGATTCGATCCGTACGGCCGAACCGACGTGCAGCGTCGCCCGCGGGTGCAGGAGATCGGACAGTTCGTGTGTGGCGGTTCCGGATCCGGCCGCGACCTGGTGGAGCCGGACGCGTTCGACGAAGATCGGTCGGGGGTTCACGACGGTGACCGCCACCTCGGGATGTTCGGCGAGCAAGCGGTTCGCGGCCATCACTCCGGCGTATCCCGCCCCTACGACCACCACATGGAATTGCGTCGTCATCGCTCTGTTCCCTTCGCTGTCGGAAGTGGTGTCACCGATAGGACACCGCTCGTGGCGGGGATGTGACACGGCGCCGGCGCGAATTCCTGTGATGCCCGTCTCCTGCCGTCGGCCTCGTCGGTGATCGATCCGGTCAGTGACCGACCGTGCGGGATTCCGGTGTCAGCGAGGCGGTCTCGGCCGCATCGCGACCGGCGTGGAAGCCGTCGGCGTCGACCCCGCGACCACGCGAGTCGCGGGTGACGGGGAACAGTCGGCGGAACTCGGTGTCGACGGCATCGGATCGCCTGGCGAGGATGGGCGCGAGCGTCGTGATGGGCACCTGCGCGTCGGCGGCGGCGTGGGCGGTGGCCCGGACGTCCGCCTCGCGGAGACGTTCGCCGATCCGATGCGCGTAGCCGGTGAGGAAGGCGCGGCGGAAGGAGGTCGCGGACGATCCGCGTCGCCCCGCCGTTCCGGCCGCCTGCACGGCCCGTCCGGCCTGGACGAGTAGCGAGGTGTACAGCATCTCGGCCTGCTGCAGGTCGGTGGCGGTACCGACGATCGTCGCGATCTGCACCCGGGTGAACCACACCGTGCGCACGCGGTTCGCGTCGCCGATGGCGGTGAGGAGCAGGACCTTCTCGCGGATGTACGGGCTGTCGAGGTGGATGCGCCGGCCGACGACCGGGTCGGTGCCGGAGTCGGGCCCGGCCAGCAGCGCCGCACCCACGGCGTGACGCGAGACGAGTTCCTGCGCCTTCGCGGTGAGCGCCTCGGCCTCGTCGGGGAAGTCGGTGGACTCGGCCTTCGACAACAGTGCCCGGATGCGTTCGAGGATCCGGGTGTCGGGCGGGGTGGGCGCAGACGGGTCGCCGGACCGGACGGACGGCCATCGCGACGGCGGGGGTGTGAGGATCGCGAAGGACGGCAGGTACTTCCAGGTGAAGGCGAGCCCTTCGATCTCGAAGCGGGTGACGTCGGGGCACGCCCGGAACAGGCCGTCGGCCAGCGTCGGGGCTCCGGCGGCGTGGGCGGGACGCGGATGCCGGCGGGCGATCTCGTCGAGCTGCCGTACCCACTCGACGGGGGCGCGTTCGGCCGCGCGCCGGATCTGCGCGTCGAACAGCATCGTGGCCGCCGTCAGTGCGACGTCGGAGGTGCCACCCGAGCGGGCCGTCACGTGGAGCACGTCGGCGGGCTGCCATCCCCGTTCGTAGGCACCACCCAGCTCGGCGAGCAGGGCGTGCTCGTTCAGACCACCGTATCGAACATGTGTTCTATCGCTGCGCATGCGCCGCAGTGTGGCGCACGGCACCGACAGGTTTGCGTGGCGACGGAGAACACACAGGTGAGGGGCTCTCCGTCGCCGGCCGGAGCTCAGTCCTCGTCGACGTAGCGCGGGAACACCGGCGCCGGGGCGGGCAGGGTGGTGCCCGGAGCCAGGCGGGTCGCGACGGCGTCGAACTGCCGTGCCTCGGGTGTCTGACCGAGGAGGTCGAGGATCTTCGCGGCGGCATCCGGCATCACCGGCTGGACGAGCAGACCCACGATCCGCACGACCTCGAGCGTGACGTACAGGACCGTCGCCATCCGCTCGGGATCGGTCTTGCGCAGCACCCATGGCTGCTGCGCCGAGAAGTAACGGTTGGTTTCGCCGAGCACGTGCCAGATCGCTTCGAGACCGAGGTGCAGGGCCTGGGCGTCGAACTCGGCGCGCACCTTCGCGAGCAGCGCGTCCGCCTGGGCGAGCATGGCCTCGTCGTCGGCGGTGAACTCGCCCGGCGTGGGCACGGTGCCCTCGAGATTCTTCGCGACCATCGTCAGCGACCGCTGCGCGAGGTTGCCGAGGTCGTTGGCAAGGTCGGCGTTGATGCGGGTGACGATCGCCTCGTGGCTGTAGCTGCCGTCCTGGCCGTAGGAGATCTCGCGGAGCAGGAAGAAGCGGAGCTGGTCGAGGCCGTACTGGTCGACCATCTCGAGCGGGTCGACGACGTTGCCGACCGACTTCGACATCTTCTCGCCCTTGTTGAACAGGAAGCCGTGGACGAAGACCCGCTTCGGCAGTTCGAGACCCGCCGACATGAGGAAGGCCGGCCAGTAGACGGTGTGGAACCGCGTGATGTCCTTGCCGATGATGTGCAGGTCGGCGGGCCAGTAGCGGCGGTAGGACTCCGACTCGGTGTCGGGGAAACCGACGCCGGTGAGGTAGTTGGTCAGCGCGTCGACCCACACGTACATGACGTGATCGGGATGATCGGGGACCGGAACGCCCCAGTCGAAGGTGGTGCGGGAGATCGACAGGTCCTTCAGGCCGCCGGAGACGAAGCTGACGATCTCGTTGCGACGGGTGGCCGGGGCGATGAAGTCGGGCTGCTCCTCGTAGAGCTTGAGCAGCTTGTCCTGATAGGCCGACAGCCGGAAGAAGTAGGTGGACTCCTCGGTCCACTCCACGGGGGTGCCGGTGTCGGTGGAGATCCGCGAACCGTCCTCGAGCAGCGTGGTCTCGCCGTCGGTGTAGAACGCCTCGTCGCGGACCGAGTACCACCCCGCGTAGGTGTCGAGGTAGATGTCGCCCGAGTCGACCATGCGCTGCCAGATCGCCTTGCTCGCCTCGAGGTGATCGGCGTCCGTGGTGCGGATGAACCGGTCGTACGAGATGTTCAGCCGCTTGTCCATGGCCTCGAACACGTCCGAGTTGCGGGACGCGAGTTCGGTGACCGGGATCCCTTCCTTCGCGGCGGTCTGCTGCATTTTCAGGCCGTGCTCGTCGGTGCCGGTCAGGAAGCGCACGTCGAAGCCGTCGAGACGCTTGAACCGCGCGATCGCGTCGGTCGAGATGTACTCGTAGGCGTGCCCGATGTGCGGGGCGCCGTTCGGGTACGCGATCGCGGTCGTGACGTAGAACGGCGGGCGGGTGGGATCGCCGGCAGCCGGGCGGGAGGAATCAGGCGCAGTCATGGTGGCCAGTAGTTTATAGGGCGTGAGCGCAGCCCGTCCCGCCCCCGAAGCCCCGCAGCCGTTGAGTCCCCTCGTCGACGCCCACACGCACCTCGACGCGTGCGGCGCCGAGGACGCCGCGACGACCTCCGCGATCGTCGATCGTGCCGCCGCGGTGGGGGTCGGACGCATCGTCACCGTCGCCGACGATCTCGAGGCGGCGCGTTTCGCCGTGCGGGCCGCGCACTGGGACGACCGCGTCCACGCGGCCGTCGCCATCCACCCCACCCGCGCGAACAGCCTCGACGACGCCACCCGCGCCGAGATCGAGAAGCTCGCCGCCAGCCCGCGCTGCGTCGCGGTGGGGGAGACCGGCCTCGACCTCTACTGGCCCGGCAAGCTCGACGGGTGCGCCGAACCGGCCGAGCAGGAAGAGGGCTTCCGCTGGCACATCGACCTCGCGAAACGACTCGGCAAGCCGCTGATGATCCACAACCGCGAGGCCGACGCCGACCTGCTGCGCGTGCTGCACGACGAGGGCGCACCGGAGAAGGTGATCTTCCACTGCTTCTCGTCGGATGCCGACATGGCCCGCCGCTGCGTCGACGCCGGATACCTGCTGAGCTTCTCGGGCACCGTGAGTTTCAAGAACGCGAAGGCCCTGCGCGAAGCGGCGCCGCTCGTGCCCCGCGAGCTGGTGCTGGTGGAGACCGACGCGCCGTTCTTGACCCCGCATCCCTTCCGGGGCGCGCCGAACGAGTCGTACTGCCTGCCGTACACCGTGCGCGCGCTCGCCGAGGTGCGGGGCGAGGACGCCGAGGAACTGGCCGCGGCCACCACCGCGAACGCCGAGCGGGTGTACGGACTTTCGTAAAGGGCACGCGTGCCCCCATTCCCGTCGTGACAATACGGGCATGCGCTCCTTCGTCTACAACTCTCATCCGGTACGTGTGATCTTCGGCCCCGGTACCGCCTCGCGGGTCGCGGACGAAGTACGTCGACTCGATCGTTCCCGCGTCCTGCTGCTCTCCGGCGAGCACGTGCGGCACCAGGCGGAACTGGTCGAGAAGTATCTCGGCGACCTGCAGGTCGCGCGTTTCGACGGCGCGGTGATGCACACGCCGGTCGAGGTGACCGAACGGGTCCTCGGCGTGGTCACCGAGCGCGACGTCGATGCGGTCGTCGCGGTCGGCGGCGGCTCGACCACCGGACTGGCCAAGGCACTGGCCCGCCGTACGGGGATCGATCAGGTGATCCTGCCGACGACCTACGCAGGGTCGGAGGTGACCCCCGTTCTCGGCGAGACCGCCGACGGGGTGAAGACCACGCGTTCGTCGCCCGACATCCTTCCCGAGACCGTGATCTACGACGTCGAGTTCACCACCTCGATGCCGATCCCGCTGGCGGTGACCAGCGCGATCAACGCAATGGCCCACGCGATCGAGGCCCTCTACTCCGAACAGGCCAATCCGATCGTCGACGCCCTCGCGCTCGAGGCCGTTGCCGCGATCGCCCGGGGTATCCCGGCGCTCGGTGCGGACTCGGCCGATCCCGAGGGGCGTTCGGATCTCCTGCTCGCCGCGTGGCTCTCCGGTACCTGCCTCGCCTCGGCGGGAATGGGGCTGCACCACAAGCTCTGTCACGTCCTGGGCGGATCGTTCGACCTGCCGCACGCCGCCACCCACACCGTCGTGCTGCCCCACGCGCTCGCCTACAACGAACCGTCGGTACCGCACGTCATGGCGCGGGTCGCGCAGGCACTCGGCACGGATTCGGCACCCGCGGGCGTCTACGACCTCGTGGCGGCGGCCGGTGCGCCGACGAGTCTCGAGGAACTGGGGATGCGGGAGTCCGACCTGGACGAGGCGGCGCGACTGGCGACGGCGAAGCCGTATCCGAATCCTCGGGAGGTCACGGAGGTGGGCGTGCGGCGGTTGCTGGGGGAGGCGTTCGCCGGTACCCGTCCGGAACCGGCTCAGAAGTCTGGTTGAAGCTACAACCATGAGTTGCTATCTTAGTTGTCGCTTCAACTAAGTGGGGCTCTCCGGCCTCCTACCCGAAAGGCTCGACATGAAGACCCCTCTCGTCCGCGACATCGGCATCCTCATCGCCCGACTCGTGCTCGGCGTCATCTTCCTCGCGCACGGACTGCAGAAGTTCAACTCGTGGGGATACGAAGGCACCAAGGCCGGCTTCGAAGGAATGGGCGTGCCCGCCCCGGCGATCTCGGCGTTCGTCGCCACCTGGATCGAGATCCTCGGCGGTCTCGCGCTCATCCTCGGTGTGCTCGTCCCAGTCTTCGGCGTCCTGCTGTTCCTGCTCATGCTCGGCGCGTTCTTCATCGTGCACGTGGAGAACGGAATCTACGTCGGCGACGGCGGCTTCGAGCTCGTGGCCGCGCTCGGCGCAGGGGCTCTCCTGCTCGCCGCGGTCGGTGCGGGAGCATTCAGCGTCGACCGATTCCTCGCGCGGAAGGTTCCGCTCCTGCGCACGGCCTGACCTGCGGTTCCGAGGCGTTGTGGACGATTTCTCCCGATCGTCCACAGCGCCTTTTCCGTCCGATGACGCGCGCTTTTCGCATATGTCTTGTTATTCTCCCGCACGACATATGCGTTCACGGATCTCCGACAGGATCGATATGACCGTGCAGCAGGCTGTTCCGCGTCGCGACACCACGTGGAATGTCAATCGACGGACCTTCCTCGTGGGCGTGGGCGCGCTCCTCGCTGCCGGCCTCGTGGGCGCCGGATCATCTGCGGCACAGCCTCGGACACCGCAGCGTCCCAACATCCTCATCATCGTGACCGACCAGGAGCGTCAGCCGATGCACTGGCCGGCCGACTGGGCGCGCAACAACCTGCCCAACCGGCAGCGTCTGGCCGACACCGGGCTGACCTTCACGCGGTCGTTCTGCAACGCCGCGATGTGCTCGCCCAGTCGTAGCACGTTCTTCACCGGCCTCTATCCCGCCCAGCACGGGGTGGTGAGCACCCTCACCGAGGGTGGCACGCTCTCGCCCACCGAACCCGTGCTGCCGGTGGACGGCCAGAACATGGCGAAGATGCTGCTCTCCGCCGGATACGACGTCCACTACCGCGGCAAATGGCACATGAGCAAGGGTGCCGACGGCGGCGACCCGTCGCCCGACGACATCGCGCGGTACGGCTTCGCGGGGTGGGAGCCCCCGGAGGCGGGGCAGGACACAGCACCCGAGAACTTCGGGGGTGGCTGCGCCGACCGCGACGGCAAGATCGCCTCCGACGCCGCCGAGTTCCTGCGGTCGCGCAGCGCCTCCGACGACAGGCCGTTCGCGCTCATCGTGTCGTTCGCCAATCCCCACGACATCCTCTCGTACCCGAAGACCTGGGATCAGGTCGACGGCGACTGCAACAACTACGGGGCCTTCGCACCCGAAGCCTTCGAGCAGGGAATCGACCTGCCGCCCACCATCGACGAGGACCTGCTCCGCAACTTCAAGCCCACCGCCCAGGCCGAACTGCTCCTGCTGCTCGCAGGTGCGCTCGGTCCGCTCGTCGGTCCCGAAGCGGCACGGCAGTACGTCAACCTGTACGCCTACATGCACAAGGTCGTCGACCAGCACATCGGGACGGTTCTCGATGCGCTGGAATCGGTTTCGGGCATGCGCGAACGCACCGTCGTCTTCCGGGTGGCCGACCACGGTGAGATGGGGCTCTCCCATGGCGGACTCCGTCAGAAGGCCTTCAACGCCTACGAGGAGACGCTCAATGTCCCTCTCGTGGTGAGCAATCCGGTGATGTTCCCGAGTCCGGTCTCCACCGACGCGCTCGCGTCGCTCATCGACGTCATGCCCACCCTCGCGACGATGGCCGCCGTGCCCGACCGTTCGGCGTGGACGTTCAAGGGCGTCGACCTCACGCCTGTCATCGAGGGCGCGTCGTCCGGTGGCACGCCGCCACAGGTGCAGGACACCGTCCTGTTCACCTTCGACGACGAGAACGCCGCCGCGGCCAACGGGCAGACGACGGTGAAGCAGCCCAACCACATTCGTGCCGTCCGGCAGGACAGGTGGAAGTACGCGATGTACTTCGATCCGTCGGGACGCGCGCTGCCGCAGTTCGAGCTCTACGACCTGCACGACGATCCGCTCGAGACACGCAACCGCGCGAACCCGCTCGACCTCGCGAACTTCGATCCGGTGCAGGTCGCGACCATGCACGCCGTCCTGATGGACGTCATGGCCCGTACGGGCACCACACCGGCTGTGACGATTCCGCAGTTCCCCGTACCGAGCGGATCCGCCGATCTCCCGCTTCCCAGCGGGTCGGCCGGACGCTGACGAACCCGATCACCGGCCGTCGCAACCACCGGTAGGCGGTCCGGAAACCGCTGTGCCCGCGAAGCCGGCCGCTCCGTCGGAGCCTGTGGGCATCGCCACCTCGAACGCCCCCGCATGGGGCAGAGCACAGATGCGCGGGATCCTCGGTCACCTCACGGAGTTCATGTCCTCGGTGCCCGAATCGAGAGGAATTCCTCTTTCCGAGTATCGATAGAAAATGGCGATTTCGGACAACCGCAAATGATCGAGGTAATACCGATCCGATATCTGTGATGTGCGTCGTGATCTGACAGAAATCATTATCTGTGCAGGTAGGGACGATGAAGTTGCGATAACAATGCCGTCTCGTTACCGTGCTGTGATCACAGTTGTCGTCCGTCTGGAAATAATCGTGTCACCTTTCACCAAGATCAATCGCGTCAAGTCGCCGGTGTTCTACTCGGTGGTCGCCGCCGTCTTCGTCACCCTCGGTGCCGGTGGTGCCACTGCTGTGGTTCAGCACAAGGACGTCGTCCTCGACGTCGACGGTGAGCAGCGTGCCTTCGGCACGATGAACTCCAACGTCGGCGACATCCTGGCCGCCGCCGGCTACACCGTCGACGAGAACGACGTCGTGGCCCCGGCCGTGGACTCGTCCGTCTCCGACGGCGACACCATCGTCCTGCGACAGGCCCGCGAACTGCACCTCACCGTCGACGGTGAGGAGCGCTCGGTGTGGACCACCGCGCTGACCGTCGACGAGGCACTCGACCAGTTCCGCCTCTCCGACGACGCCTACGTCTCCGCTTCGCGTTCGCACCGCCTTCCGCTCGACGGCGCCGATCTCGAGGTCGTCAACCCCAAGACCGTGCGTTTCGCCGACAACGGCGCGCCCGCCGCCGAGGTGCGCGTCGCAGTGCCGACGGTCGCCGAGTTCCTGGAGTCCCAGGGCACCAAGCTCGAACAGGCCGACAGCGTCACCCCTGCCCTCGACGCTCAGCTCGAGGAGGGCACGGAGGTCGTGGTCACCCGCGACCGGACCGAGTCGCGGACCGAGAACCTGCCGATCGCGCCGCCGGAGAACCGCGTCGACGATCCGAACATGCTCGAGGGTGAGACCGCCGTGAGCGACCCGGGTGCTCCGGGCGAGCGGTCGGTGACCTTCGACGTCCACACCGTCAACGGTGTCGAGGTCGGACGCGCCGAGACCGCTTCGAAGGTCCTCGCCGAGCCGCGGCCCGTCGTGGTCCGCGTCGGCACCAAGCCGAAGCCCGCCGTGCCGGCTTCCGGTCGCGGCTCCACCTGGGACGCTCTCGCGCAGTGCGAGGCGACCGGCAACTGGGCGATCAACACCGGCAACGGTTTCTACGGTGGCCTGCAGTTCACGCAGCAGACGTGGGCCGGCTTCGGCGGCACCCAGTACGCGCCGCGTGCCGATCTCGCGACGCGCGAGCAGCAGATCGCCGTCGCGGAGAAGGTCCAGGCGGCCCAGGGCTGGGGCGCGTGGCCGTCCTGCACCAGCAAGCTCGGTCTGCGCTGACCGGCGCGGGTGTGCACGGTGTGACCTGCTCCCGAGTGCGCTAGGTTCACCACGTGTCAGCAGACGATCCCGAAACCACTCCGAGGGCCACCCCGGCTTCTCCGCGCGGCCTCGCCGCGCTGCTCGGACCCGCCGAGGTCCGCGCACTCGCGGAGGAGTTCGGGGTGCGCCCGACGAAGCAGCTCGGCCAGAACTTCGTGCACGACGCGAACACGGTGCGCCGCATCGTCAACGTCGCCGGGGTCGGCCCCGAGGACGTCGTGCTCGAGGTCGGGCCCGGACTGGGCTCGCTCACCCTCGCCCTGCTCGACGTCGTCGACCGTGTGGTCGCCGTCGAGCTCGATCCCGTTCTCGCGCAGCGCATTCCCACGACCGTGCAGGAGCGGGCCCCGCAGCTCGCCGACCGCTTCGACGTCGTGCACATGGACGCGATGAAGGTGCTGCCGAAGGACCTTCCAGTCACGCCCACCGCGCTCGTCGCCAACCTGCCGTACAACGTCGCGGTGCCGGTGCTGCTGCACCTGTTCTCCGAATTCCCCACTCTGCGAACCGCTCTCGTGATGGTGCAGGCCGAGGTTGCCGACCGCCTCGCAGCCGAACCGGGCGGCAAGATCTACGGCGTGCCCAGCGTGAAGGCGCGGTTCTTCGGCGACGTCCGCAGGGCCGGTGCCGTCGGCCGTGCGGTCTTCTGGCCCGTTCCCCAGGTGGAATCGGGTCTCGTGCGCATCGACCGCTATGCCGAGCCGCCGTGGCCCACCGACGCGCAGACGCGCGCCCGGGTCTTCGCCGTCGTCGACGCGGCCTTCGCTCAACGGCGAAAGACGTTGCGCGCGGCGCTGAGTGGATGGGCGGGCTCGCCCGCGGAGGCCGAGAGGCGCCTGCTGGCCGCCGGTATCGAGCCGGCGACCCGCGGAGAGAAGCTCGACGCCGCCGCCTTCGTGAGGCTCGCAGGGGTGGAGTGATCCCGGTCACTCTTCCTGGCGGCCGGCTGTGATGTGTGGTTAAGTTGTCCTCGGTCGTTAGGTAGTGTGTTCGTGGTTTACCCCTCGCACATTTCTGGTTGCGAGCGGATGCGATAGCCACGATGGAATCGTTTCAGCCGTGTAGTGACAGACCCGGGAGCCGAAACCGACTCCCGACGAGACAGAACGTCTACATCCGTTCTGCCTGCAAGTGAAGGACAGCAACATGGCTGAAGGTACTGTGAAGTGGTTCAACGGCGAAAAGGGCTTCGGCTTCATCGCTCCCTCGGACGGCTCCGCTGACGTCTTCGTGCACTTCTCCGAGATCCAGGGCCGCGGCTTCCGCACCCTCGAGGAGAACCAGCGCGTGAGCTTCGAGATCGGCCAGGGCCAGAAGGGCCCGCAGGCCACCGGCGTCACCGTCATCGGCTGATACCGATAATTCTCCGAATCCGGGCCGGCACCTTCAAGGGTGCCGGCCCGGATTCGTTTGTCCGGTCAGCCGATCATCGCCCCGTAACCGGTGATGCCCACGCCGGACGAGCCGGTCGACGACCCTGCGGAGTCGGCCGAACCGGTGGCCACTCCGGCCGAGCCGGTGGGCGGGTCGACGCAGTCCACGAGATTCAGCGAGCGCAGGACCAGGTCGCCGAGCGAGCAGACGCGCGGCGGGGCCGGTTCGGCCGAGGCGACGCCGGCGGTTCCCAGCGTGGCCGCCGCGGCGACGACGCAGACGGCGACGGCATTGCGTAGGGATCGAGTCACATTTCCTCCAGTGTGTTCACGAGTCGCCCGATCGTAGAGCGCGGCCGCGGCGGTCGGGAAGCATCCGTATCCCGAGTAAGCTCTGTACTCGTGCTTTCCGTCGTGCCGACCCCCGTGACAGTGCGGGTCCCGTCCAAGGTCAACCTGCATCTCGCGGTGGGCGACCTCCGTCCCGACGGCTACCACGACCTGCACACCGTCTTCCAGGCCCTGTCCCTGTACGACGAGGTGTCGGTGGTCCCCGCCGACACCCTGAGCGTGACGGTGCGCGGCACGGGCGCCGAGGTAGTGCCCACCGATTCGACGAACCTGGCGTGGCGCGCCGCCGAGATGATGGCGGAACGGGCCGCGCGCACCCCCGACGTGGCGATCACGATCGACAAGGGCATCCCCGTCGCCGGCGGGATGGCCGGTGGCAGTGCCGACGCGGCCGCGACGCTGGTCGCGCTCGACGCGCTGTGGGGGATCGGGGCACCCCGGGAGGATCTCGCGGAGCTCGCCGCCCGGCTCGGCAGCGACGTGCCGTTCTGCCTCCACGGCGGCACGGCGATCGGAACCGGACGGGGCGAGCGCCTCGTCCCCGTCCTCACCCGCGGCACCTTCCACTGGGTGCTGGCCCTCGCGAAGGGCGGCCTGTCCACACCCGTCGTCTTCCGCGAACTCGACCGGCTGCGCGCCGAGGGCGAACCTCACCGGCTCGGCAGCGCCGACGCGGTGCTCTCCGCGCTCGGTTCCGGCGACGCCCACCAGCTCGCGCCGCTGCTCGGCAACGACCTGCAGGCCGCGGCTCTGTCGCTCGACCCCATGCTGCGGCGCACGCTCCGGGCGGGTGTCGAGGCCGGCGCCCTGGCGGGCATCGTCTCCGGTTCCGGCCCGACCTGCGCGTTCCTCGTCGAGGACCAACACGCCGCGGTCACCGTGAGTGCCGAACTCGCCGGTGCCGGTGTGTGCCGTACGGTGCGGGTCGCCTCCGGTCCGGTGCCCGGCGCCCGTGTCGTCGGCGACGCCGATCCCGCACACCCCTGATCCTTGTAGTACATCCCCGCAATTCTCGGAAGGCGTTGCTCCACGTGGCGAATCTGATCAACCTCGAACAGGTATCGAAGTCGTTCGGCATCAAGCCGTTGCTCGACTCGGTGTCCCTCGGCGTGAACGAGGGGGAGCGGATCGGTGTCGTCGGCCTCAACGGCGGCGGCAAGACGACGATGCTCGAGGTGCTCGCCGGCATCGAGGAACCCGATTCGGGCCGGGTGAGCCGCGTGAACGGTCTGCGCATGGCCGTCGTGACCCAGCGCGGCGGTCTGCCGGAGGGCTCGACCGTCGGCGAAGTCGTCCTCGGGCCGCTCGGCGTGGCCGAGCACGAGTGGGCGGGCGATGCACGCATCCGCTCGGTGCTCACCGGCATCGGCATCGACAATCTCGGTCTCGACGCGGTCGTCGACGGCCTGTCCGGTGGTGAGCGCCGCCGGGTCGCCCTCGCCGCGGCCCTCGTGCAGGATCTCGACCTGCTCGTCCTCGACGAGCCCACCAACCATCTCGACGTCGAAGGCGTGCAGTGGCTCGCCGAGCACCTGCTGTCGCGGCGCAGCGCGCTCGTCGTCGTCACCCACGACCGCTGGTTCCTCGACACCGTCGCGACCCGCACCTGGGAGGTCGTGAACGGCCGGGTCGAGAGCTACGAGGGCGGCTACAACGACTGGATCTTCGCGCGCGCCGAGCGTGCCCGTCAGGCCGACGCGATGGAGGAGCGCCGCCGCAATCTCGCGCGCAAGGAACTCGCGTGGCTGCGTCGCGGTGCCCCGGCCCGCACGTCCAAGCCGAAGTACCGCATCGAGGCCGCCGAAGCGCTGATCGCGAACGTGCCGCCGCCGCGCGACTCGGTGGCGCTGGCGTCGTTCGCGAAGCGCCGCCTGGGCCGCGTCGTCATCGAACTCGAGGACGCGACCCTCACTACCCCGGACGGGCGCGAACTGGTCCGCGATCTCACCTGGCGTCTCGGCCCGGGTGAGCGGATCGGTCTCGTCGGCGTCAACGGTTCGGGCAAGACGACCCTGCTGCGCACGCTCGCGGGCGAACTCGAACCGGCGCAGGGACGTCGTGTCCAGGGGCAGACCGTCGAGATCGGCTGGCTGCGGCAGGAACTCGACGACCTGCCCACCGACATGCGGGTGCTCGAGGCCGTGAAGGACGTCGCCGAGCGGATCACGCTGGGCGACAAGGAGATCTCCGCCGGTCAGCTCGCCGAACGCCTGGGCTTCACCCCGGCCCGGCAGCGCACCCCGGTCGGCGACCTGTCCGGTGGCGAGCGTCGTCGCCTGCAGCTCACGCGCGTGCTCATGGCCGAACCGAACGTGCTGCTCCTCGACGAGCCCACCAACGACCTCGACATCGACACCCTCCAGCAGCTCGAGGACCTGCTCGACGGCTGGGCCGGAACCCTCGTGGTCATCAGCCACGACCGGTATCTCGTCGAACGCATCTGTGATTCGACATGGGCGCTGTTCGGCGACGGCCGCCTGACGAACCTTCCCGGTGGCATCGAGGAGTACCTGCGCCGGCGCGCGGCCATGGGCGACGGCGACGTGCCGTCGGTGGCGTCGACCGTCTCGAAGATCGGTGACGCCGCCGAGCAGCCGAAGAAGCGCGACGGTGCCGCCGAACGCGCCGCGCGCAAGGAACTGTCGCGCCTGGAGCGGCTCGTCGCGAAGCTGACCGAGAAGGAGGAGAAGCTGCACCACGACCTCGCGGAGGCGGCGACCGATCCTGACCGGCTGCAGAAACTCGACGCGCAGTTGCGTGAGGTGGTCGCGGAGAAGGAAGCGGCCGAGGAGCAATGGATGGAGCTCGCCGAAGATCTCGACTGAATCCTCTTGACCTCGAGTCGGCTCGAGGTCGCAGGATGGGCGTCGTCAGAAGGAACTCCCATCAGGAGGATTCATGTCCGTCACCGAAACATCCGGCACCTCTACGTATCTCCCGCAGTCCCGGCTCGCGCGTTCCGCGGTGGTGGTCGCCGCGTCCGTCGTGACCGCACTGGTGGTCGACCTCGTGCTGTGGGCCGTCGGGCTCGTCGCGGGTGGCTCGTTCGAACACACCGACGCCGGTGAGGTGATGAGCGCGGCGCCCGGCGGCGTGGTGCTCATGTCCGTCGTCCCGCTCACCGTCGGTCTCGCCGTCGCGGCTCTGCTCACCCTGTGGTGGAACGGTTTCGCGCGGATCGCGCAGGTCGTCGGGGCGCTGCTGCCGCTGGCGACGATCCAGGGCACGATCTCCGCGGACTTCGACACGCCGAGCACCGTCGCCCTGACGCTGATGCACGTCGTGATCGCCGTGGTGGTCGTCGTCGCCCTGGAGATGCTCCGTGCGCGTGACTGAAACGAGTAAGGGGAGGAAATGTGCGCTTCCGCAAGGAAAGTCGCACATTTCCTCCCCCGAGTTCGGGCGGAGACCTACAGGCCGAGCAGCTTGCTGATGATCTCGTTCATGATCTCGTTGGTGCCGCCACCGATGCCGAGGACGCGGGCGTCGCGGAAGTGACGCTCGACCTCGCTCTCACGCATCAGGCCGATACCACCGGCGAGCTGAACCGCCTCCATGACGGCGTGGTCGCAGACCTTGACGGCGTTGTTCTTCGCCATCGAGGTCTCGAGCAGCATGCCCTCGCCGTTGACCCACCGCTCGGCGACCGAGCGGCAGAACGTCTTCGCCGCAGTGATTTCCGTGGCGAGCTCGGCGAGACGGTGCCGCACGACCTGGCGCTTGGACAGCGGGCGGCCCATCGACTCGCGGGATTTCACCCAGTCGACGGTCAGGTCGAAGCAGCGCTGCGCGGTGGCGACGGCCTGGAAGGCCAGCGACAGGCGCTCGCCCTGGAACTGCTGCGCGATCTGTCCGAAGGCCGAATTCTCGGCGCCGATGAGGTTCGAGACCGGCACGCGCACGTCGTCGTAGAACAGCTCGGCGGTGTCCGAGCACAGCCAGCCCATCTTGTCGAGCTTGCGGGAAACCGTGAAACCCGCTGTTTCCGTGGGGACGACGACGAGCGAGATGCCGCCGGCGCCGGCGTCGCCCGTGCGCACCGCGGTGGTGACGAAGTCGGCGCGCGTACCCGAGGTGATGTAGAGCTTCGCACCGTTGATGACGTACTCGTCGCCGTCACGACGCGCGGTCGTGCGGATGTTCGCGACATCGGAGCCGCCGCTGGGCTCGGAGATCGCGAGCGAACCGATCGCGCGACCCTCGAGCGCGGGACGTGCGAACCGCTCGATCAGGTCGGTGTTGCCCGACGAGACGATGTGCGGGGTGGCGATGCCGTGGCTGAACAGCGCTGAGATCAGGCCCGACGAACCGCCGGCGAGGATGATCTCCTCGAGGACCGCGAGCATGTCGAGGGCGCTGCCGCCCGACCCGCCGTGCTCCTCGGCGACCGAGGCGCCGAGCAGGCCCGCGTCGGCGGCCTTGCGGTGCAGTTCGCGCGGGATCTCGCCGGCACGTTCCCACTCGTCGAGGTGGGGGACGATCTCCTTGCGGGTGAAGTCGGCGGCGAGCTGACGAAGTGCCTTCTGCTCGTCGGTGTCCCAGCGGATCACTTCGGCGGTGGTCATGCCTATTCACCCTTCCAGACGGGTTCGCGCTTCTGCATGAAGGCCATGACGCCTTCGAGGGTGTCGGCACTGGTGGTGAGACGTGCGAGGGCCTTGTCGGTCAGCTCCCAGGGCAGGTCCTCGGCGGGGACGTTGCCGTCGATGATGCCGCGGGCGACGGTCTTGCTGGCCTGCACGGCGAGCGGGGCGCCCTTCGCGACGTCGGCGGCGAGAGCGAGCGCGGTGTCGAGGACGTCGGCCTGCGGGACGACCTGGTTGACGAGGCCCCAGCGCAGGGCGTCGGCGGAGGACATCGGCTTGCCCGTCAGGACGAGTTCCATCGCGACGGCGCGGGGGACGGCCTGGCCGATGCGGAACACGCCGCCGGCGGCGGCGA
This sequence comes from Rhodococcus sp. C26F, assembly GCF_053345925.1. NCBI lineage: Bacteria > Bacillati > Actinomycetota > Actinomycetes > Mycobacteriales > Nocardiaceae > Rhodococcus > Rhodococcus sp. C26F. The sequence continues at coordinate 371,055 of NZ_JBKFBA010000002.1, read as the reverse complement.
TCAGGCCGCGGTGCACTTCGGGCAGGCCGAATTCGGCGGTCTCGGAGGCGACGACGAGATCGCTGGCGAGGGCGAGTTCGGTGCCACCACCGAGCGCGGTGCCGTTGACCGCGGCGATGACGGGCTTGGAGATGTGATGCTTGACGACACCGGCGAAGCCCCAGTGGGCGGTCTCGGGCGGGGTGACCCCGTCCGGCCCCTTGGTGCCGAGGGCCTCGAGGTCGGCGCCGCCGCAGNAGAAGACGGCGTCGCCGGCGCCGGTGAGCACCACGACACGCACGTCGCGGTCCTCTTCGGCGCGGTTCCAGGCCTTACCGAGTGCCTGGTGCACATCGGCGTTGATGCTGTTGGCCGCCTTGGGGCGGTTGATGGTGACGAGCAGGACGTGCTCGCGCTTCTCGACGAGAACGACGGGTTCGCTCACGACTGGGACTCCTCGGGGGACAGGTGCTCGATGCGGGTGACGGTGAGAGTGCCGCCGTTGTCGGTGACGTGGACGGTCTCGCCGACGATGTCTGCGCCGGCGGCGAGGACCGCGGCGCCGGTGGCGTCGGTCTGGCCGGAGACGCGCCGGCCGTCGGGGGTGAGGCCGACGAGGAAACCGATCGACGGGCTGCCGTCGCGACCGAATTCGGCCGTGGCGGTGACGATCCGGACCTCGCCGCTGTAGTCGGTGGCGACCTCGGGCGCCGACGGCTCGAGCAGCACGTGCTCCGGGTCGCCGACGTAGCCGTCGGTGTGCGGCGCGCAGCCGAGGACCACGACGTGCTGGTAGGTCAGGTAGCCGCCGTTGCCGTGCACGAGGGCGAGCTCGCCGTCCTGACGCAGACGCTTGGCGACCGAGACCACCGAGTGCAGCGTGTAACTGTTGAGCGGGCCGCCGAAGAAGGAGTGGCCGCCGGTCACCGACGGGACGGTGTCGCGGGGGAGACCGAGTTGCTCGATGAGCAGCTTCGGCACCACGGGGAAGCAGCTGTAGGCGTCGATGATGTCGAAGTCGCCGGGACGCAGATCGGTCGCCGACAGCGTGCGGCGCAGCGCGTCGTCGAGTGCGGCCGAGCGTCCGAAGTCGCCGCGGGCGAGCACATCCGAGGGCTCGGTCGCGCCGGCGCCGCCCCACACGTAGAGCAGGTGGTCGTCGGGGACGCCGAGTTCGCGGGCCACGGCGAGCGAGGTGACGACGACGGCCGCGGCCTGGTCGACGAACGGCATCGCGTTGACCAGCAGCGGGTACGGATCGGTGACGAGGCGGTTCTTGCCGGCGACGGTGCGGATGTCGTCGGCGGTGCGGCGCTCGGGGTTCCAGGACGCCGGGTTCTCGGCGGCGAACTCGGAGAAGGCGGCGTACAGCGTCGCCGACCAGTCGAGCGACTTCTCGCGCGAGTGTCCGAGATCGTGGCTGAGCCGGTTCTCGAACAGCGGGTAGACCCGCGTGGGGACGATCATGCCGGCGCGCTGCATGGCGGGGCTGCCGAGGTCCTCGTTGCTGATCGGCGCGGGGCCGCCCGGGGCGGTGGTCCATCCGAGCGTGACCGGATCCGTTCCGGCCTTGTACGAGTTGGTCGCCGAGGCCTGCGCCTCGCCGCCGACGAGCAGCGCGACGGTGCTGGTGCCCGCGGCGATGTCGTGGCCGATGCGGTCGAGCAGGGCCGCCGGCCAGTGGCCGCCGATCGGCGTGGTCGACGTGTGTTCGGGCGTCGCGCCGAGACGTTCGGCGAGCAGGCCCGGTAGGTCGTCGTAGTTCCAGCTCGCGGTCTTGATCGCGTGGATGGTGTCGATCCGCGAGGCGAGATCGGCGCCGGAGTCGGCGATCGCGGCGAGGGTGGCCTCGTGGATGAGGTCGAGCGGTTCACGCGGGTCGGCGGGCGCACCGGCACGGCCGGAGTGCAGGTCGCCGACGCCGATCACGACGGGCACCCGAGTGGGGTCGGTCATGGCGTTCCTTCGGTCTGCTCGGGGAGGAGGACGCCGCCAGCTTAATACGGACTATTTCAGTCTGTAAGCCGAGGAGTGGTCTGGCACACTTGCCCGACGTGACCGAAGTACCCGCACCGCGCCGCCGCGGCCGCCCCCGCGACGCCGACCTCGAGGACCGCGTGTTCGACGCCGTGCTCGAGGTGTATTCCGAGACGAGCTGGCGTGGCTTCACGCTCGACGCGGTCGGGCGACGCGCGCGGGTGGGCCGCGCCGCCCTCTACCGCCGCTGGTCGAGCAAGGACGACCTGCTGGTCCAGGCCCTCGAAGCGCGCAGCCCGCTGCCCGTGCCGATCGACACCGGCGCGCTCCGATCCGATCTCGTCGAACTCGCCCGGCAGCTGTTACGCGGTTACCGGACCACCCCCGGTCTGGTGAGCCTGCGCGTCGCGCTCGACGCCCGCGCCAATCCCGAACTGCTCGCCCGACTGATCCACACCCTCAACCGCAGCCGCGTACTCGCGGCACGCACGATCGTGCACCGCGCCGTCGAACGCGGCGAACTCCCCGCCGACACCTCGGCGACGTTGCTGCTCGAGATGGTCACGGGCACCGTGCTCAGTCACGCCCTGTTCGCGTTGACGACGCCGGACCAGAGCGTCGACGACGACTATGCCGAACTCGTCGTCGACGCGACGATCCGCGCGTTGCGCCGTCCCGAGTCGTGACCGGTGCGGTCTCCCGTGACCGAATCGCGATCGAATGCCGCCTGGTAACAGTGTGATTCCGGCCGCCTGTGCCGGTCGTCCGGGCTAGCCTGGAATGCGAATACTCGCAGGGGGGCGCCAATGGGAGGCCGACGATGGATGTGCAGGCGGTAGCGGAGATCACGCGGCTCAAATACCGTTATGCGCGAGCGCTCGACACGAAGGACTGGGACGAACTGGCGAAGACCCTCACCCCCGACGCACACGCCGTCTACGGGGAGCATCTCGTTTTCGACTCGCGCGACGCCTTCATAGGTTTCCTCGAGAACACGCTGGGAACGCGCTTGATCACGGAGCACACGTGTTCCCATCCCGAGATCGACATCGCCGACGACGGCCGCACCGCCACCGGGGTGTGGCTGCTGTCCGACACCGTGATCATCCCCGAGGACGGGATGTTGTTGCGCGGATCGGCCTACTACCACGATCGATACAGTCTCGACGACGACGGATGCTGGCGTATCAGCCGCACCGGTTACCAGCGGAACTGGGAGACGGTCACATGCATGGGCGACGCGGCCTCGGTGCGGTTGACGACCAATCGATGGGCGCTGCTGCAGCAACCGAAAGCGTCCTGAGCGGAAACGACACGATGGTCTCGGAAGGCTCCGCCGATTTCCTCCGTCCGGGAGACTCCGCCGATTTTCCCCGCCCGGGGGCGCTGCCCTACCTGACGGTGCCGCGGGCCCACGAAGCGATCGAGTGGTACACCCGGGTCTTCGGAGCCTCGCTGACCGCCGAACCGGTCGTCATGGACGACGGTCGCGTCGGGCACGCCGAACTGCGATTCCCCAGCGGAATGGTCTATCTCGCAGACGAATTCCCCGAACTCGGACTCACCGCGCCGCAGGAGGGGGCGGTCTCGGTGAGCCTGATGCTCGAGGTGGCCGACACCGACACGGTGCTCACCCGCGCCCGTCTGGCCGGCGGTTCGGTCGAGAGGTGGATCAACGAGGCCCACGGCCATCGCAACGCCACCCTCCTCGATCCCTTCGGGCACCGCTGGATGCTCGTCGGCCCGTTGACCGGCAAGCTGCCGCCCCCTCGGGAGTGAACTCCCGGCTCGGTACCATGCGGCGATGAGCGAGATCGCGCGTCGCAGTGAGTTTCCCGATGTCCGTGGCTGGATCCGGGCCCTGCCCACCCTTACGGCGTCCGCGCCGACGTTCGAACCGGCCACGACGCCGCAGGAGACCTTCCTCCGGTGGCTCACCCAGGCGGCCGAGGCAGGCGTCGCCGAGCCGCACGCCGCGACCCTGTCGACCGTCGACCCGTCCGGGACGCCCGACGCGCGCATGCTGCTGATCAAGGACGTCACCGACGACGGCTGGTGGTTCTCCGGCGACGACCGTTCCCCGAAGGGCCGCCAGCTCGACACGACACCGGTCGCCGCGCTCACCGTGTACTGGCGCGAACTCGGCCGGCAGATCCGCGTGCGCGGACCCGTCCTGGTCGGCCCACCCGAGGTGTGTGCCCGCGACTTCCGGGAACGGTCGATCTTCGCCCGCGCGGTCGCGTCCACGGGACACCAGAGCGAGGTCCTCACCGATCCCGCCGAGTACGACGACCTCGTGCGGGAACGCCTGACCGCGCTCGAACACGATCCGGACCTCGTCTCGCCGCACTGGACGGCGTGGTGCGTCGCCGCCGAGGCCGTGGAGTTCTGGCAGGCGGACCCGGGCCGGCGGCACCTGCGGTATCGCTACCGCAGGCTGGGGGATCGGTGGGTCACCGAGGAACTTCATCCGTGACGTGTCGCGTGAGAGGGATCCGTCCCTTGCGACCGGTAGGCTCCCGCCCGTGAACGAGTCCTTCATCCGCACACGCGTCGCCAACGGAGTCGGCGAAGTGCAACTCGACCGTCCCGGTGCGCTCAACGCGCTCGACCGGTCGATGATCCGCGACGTCCGTTCGTCGCTTCTCGCCTGGCGCGACGACCCGGCCGTCACGGCCGTGCTCGTCACCAGCACGTCCGACCGCGCGTTCTGCGCCGGTGGCGACGTCAAGCCGGTGCGCGAGGTGGCCCTCGAGGGACGCTTCGACACCGTCCGGGAGTACTTCGCCGACGAGTACCGCCTCGACGAACTGGTCGCCACCTACCCGAAGCCCTATCTCGCCGTCCTCGACGGCGTCACCATGGGCGGTGGCCTCGGTATCTCGGTGCACGGCGCGGTGCGCGTCACCACCGAGAAGACCACGATGGCCATGCCCGAGACCGCCATCGGGTTCGTCCCCGACATCGGGTCGAGCCACTTCCTCCCGCGCCTGCGCGGCACCACCGCACGGTGCGACGCCGTGGGGATGTATCTCGCACTCACCGGCGCCCGCATCGACGCCGGCGACGCGCTGGCCGTCGGCCTGGCCACGCACTACGTGCCCAGCTTCCGCATCGACGACTTCGCCGACCGCATCCGCGCCGGCCAGTGGCGCGACGCCCTCGACGAGTTCGTCGAACCGGCCCCCGAATCCTCCCTGGCGCACCGTTTCCCCGATATCGAGACGGTGTTCGGCGACGGCACGGTGCTCGACATGGTGACCCGCCTCGACGGCCTCACCGACATCGACGCCGAGTGGGCCGAGCAGACCCGCACCGCTCTGCGGTCGTTGTCGCCGACGAGCGTGTGGGCCACGGCCGAACTCATGCGGCGCGGTGCCGAGAGCACCCTCGAGGAATGCTTCGCCCGCGAACTCGACGTCGCCGTGCGCGTCGCCGCAACGCCGGACTTCATCGAAGGTGTGCGCGCCGTGCTCGTCGACAAGACCCGCGACCCGCAGTGGTCGCCCGCGACGCTCGAGGACGTCGATCCGGCGGCGATCGCCGCACTGTTCGGCGACGGATAGCCCGCGACCTGCTCGTCTACCGGGCGTGACGCTGCGGTACCTGCAGGTCGACGACGATGGGCTGCCCACCGAGGGTCGCGTGGATCTCGGGCTTCTCGAGGCCACCGGCCAGCAGGTACTCGCCGAGCAGCGTGAGCAGTTCATCGTTGTCCGCCATCGGGTCGCCGTGCGATCCGGTGCTGCGGGAGTCGCGGGAGGTCAGTTCGTTCTGTGCGAGTCGCGCGGCGATACGCACCGACGCCACGCCCATCGAATTGCGCCGTGACGGGACCGGACCCGGTGCGGTGATCGTGCCCAGGCTCTCGGTGGCCGTCGTGGTCGTCGTGGTGGTGGCGGGCCCACTCGCGGAGCCGTTCGTGCCGGTGCTGCTCACCAGGGTCGTTCCTTCCTCGGAATTGCCGGCGCCCACCGCGCCGGCCGGGTCACCTTCGAGCGACGATGCGTCCCCCACGCTCGTGCGGTGTGTTCCGGGATCCGGCGTGCTCGTCAGCGGGGTACTGCTCGGAAGAGGAGTGCTCGGCAGCGGGTAGACGAAGGTGCCCGAGCGCTTCGCGCGTCCGGATCGCCTGCTCGTATCCGCCGTCCCACCGGACGACAGGTCCTCACCGGCTGCGGCCGGTACGTCGTCGTTCATCGACACAACTCCTGATTCCACCCGAATACGTCGGATCGACGAAAGGGAAAGTATCAGTAAAATCCGCTGGACGCACTACCCGTTCGGCGTCGCCGGGACGCTCAGTCGGTCGCCGCGACCAACGGTTCGAGAGTCAGCTCCGGCAGCTCCTTGAGGATGTACTGCAGCCGCCACTTGTCGCTGACGAGAGCGAGGAGCACGCCGTCCGACCGGGTGAACACCTCGACGCCGCGCTGGCGGTTCAGTTCGTCGGCCGAAGCCGCATCGGTGCGACGCGCGAGCGAGTAGCCGAGATGCTCGATCTTCGGGTCGACGTTGTACTCGGCCTTCATCCGCGCCGCGACCACCTCGAACTGCATCGGACCCACGGCCGCCATCACCGGCGACGCGTCGCCGCGGACGTCGTTGCGGAGGATCTGCACGACGCCCTCGGAATCGAGCTGGTCCACGGCTTTGCGGAACTGCTTGTACTTCGAGGCGCTCTCGGCCCGCAGGATCGCGAAGTGCTCGGGCGCGAACGACGGAATGGGCGGGAACTCCACCTTCTTGTCGACGTAGAGGGTGTGGCCCGGCGCCAGCGCGGTCGCGTTGACCAGGCCGACGACGTCGCCGGGATAGGCGTTCTCCACCGTGGAGCGTTCGCGGCCGAAGACCGTCAGCGCGTACTTGGTGGCGAAGGGCTTACCGGTCTGCGCGTGCGTGACGACCATGCCGCGCTCGAACACACCCGAGACGACACGCATGAACGCGAGCCGGTCGCGGTGGGCGGTGTCCATGCCGGCCTGCACCTTGAACACGACGGCGCTGAACGGATCGTCGACCTCGCGAGCGGTCTCGTCGATGGCGAGACGGGCCCGCGGCGGCGGTGCGAGCGTGACCAGGGTGTCGAGGATCTGCCGCACACCGAAGTTGAGCATCGCCGACGCGAAGATCACCGGCGAGGTCTGCCCGGCGAGGAACAATTCCTGATCGTGGTCCTGGCCGTTGGCCGACAGCAGTTCGGACTCCTCGGCGGCCTCGACCCAGGTGTCGCCCTCGAGGGCGAGCGCCTCGTCGGGGGACAGATGCTCCTCGGGCGCGATCTTGGCGCCACCGGCCGTGCGGGTGAACTTGATGTACTCGGCCGCGTCTCCGTCTTCGCCGCGGCGCAGCAGACCGCGGAAGTCGCCGGCGATGCCCACGGGCCAGAACAGGGGAGTCGGCATCAGGCCGATGCGCTCGTCGATCTCGTCGAGCAGTTCCAGCGGCGTCCGGCCGGGTCGGTCCCACTTGTTGATGACGGTGACCACGGGGATGCCCCGGTGGCGGCACACCTGGAACAGCTTCAGGGTCTGCGGCTCGAGACCCTTCGCCGCGTCGATGAGCATGACGGCGGCGTCGACGGCGGTGAGCACGCGGTAGGTGTCCTCCGAGAAGTCGGAGTGACCGGGGGTGTCGACGAGATTGACGACGTTGACGACCTCGTCGTCGGTGCCCGCGACGTCCGAGCGGGTGTAGTTGAACTGCAGGGCCGTGGAGCTGACGGAGATGCCGCGGGCCTTCTCCATCTCCATCCAGTCGGAGACGGTCGACTTGCGGCCGGCCTTGCCGTGGACCGCGCCGGCCTCGGAGATGACCTTCGCGTGCAGGGCGAGCGCCTCGGTGAGCGTCGACTTACCGGCGTCGGGGTGGGAGATGACGGCGAAGGTGCGTCTGCGCTCGGCTTCGGCTCTGACCTCCTTCGCGGACCCGGGCTTCGCTGTGCCGGAGGACTGCGCAGGCTCCGTCGTGCCGGTGGATTGACTGTCGGCCGAAGCGTGCGGGGTGCTCAACGGGAAAAACCTCTCGAAGGGGGCAGGGAGTAGGGGCGCTATCGCCGCCAACTCGTCCATGTTACTCGGCGATTCGGTGTCGATTTCCGCCAGATTCGATCACGTTTCCCCGAGGCCGCCCCATACCGACCGCTCGACGGCGCACGCTGATGTGCAACTACCGGATCTTGATCGAGGTCGTGCACCACCGGACGAGGAGCGGGTCGTGAGCAGGTTCACCGAGGAGATGTACGCGACGGCGGAGTCGGACACCGGGGCTCTGGTCACCGGCGAACCGGATACGCCGTTGCGGCAGAACTGGGGAGAGATCCACCGGCAGGCCCGCCGCATGGCCGGCGCACTGGCCGCGGCGGGTATCGGACCCGGCGACGCGGTGGGTGTCCTCGCAGGACAACCGGTGGACATCGCACCGGTCTGCCAGGCCGTGTGGATGCGCGGCGGAAGCGTGACGATGCTGCACCAGCCCACGCCGCGCACCGACCTGCAGATGTGGTCGCGCGACACCGAGGTGGTCCTGCGGATGATCGACGCCCGCGCCGTCGTGCTCGGCGCACCCTTCGAGATCGCGGAGCCGCTGCTGCGCGAGCGGGGCATCTCCGTCGTCACCGTGGAGCGGATGCGGGAGGGGAGGCCCGTCGATCCCGTCGACACGACGGAGTCCGACATCGTGCTGCAGCAGCTGACGTCCGGGTCCACCGGCTCGCCGAAGGCGGTGCGGATCACGCACGGCAACTTCTACGCCAACGCCTCGGCGATGATGGACCGCGTCAAGTTCTCGCTCGACGACGACGTCATGATCAGCTGGCTGCCGCTGTTCCACGACATGGGCATGGTGGCCTTCCTCAGCGTCCCCATGCAGGTGGGCGCCGAGGTCGTGTCGGTCACGCCGCTGGACTTTCTCCGCTCGCCGATCCTGTGGGCGGAGCTGATCAGCAAGTATCGCGGAACCCTGACCGCGGCACCGAATTTCGCGTATTCGTTGCTGGCCCGGAAGTTGTCGCAGGCGCCGGCCGGCTCGCTCGACCTGTCGTCGATGCGCTGGATGTGGAACGGCGCCGAGCCGGTCGATCCCGACACGATGGAGGCGCTCGCGGAGGCCGGCGAGCGCTTCGGTCTCGACCCGTCCGCCCTCGCGCCCTCCTACGGGATGGCCGAGACCACGCTCGCGGTGTCGGTCCCCGATCCGGGGCGCGGGATGGTGCTCGACGTGGTGGACCCCGACCTGCTCGAAGCCGGTGGGATGGCCGTGCCGACCAGCCGCACCCACGCGCGCCGCATGCCCACCCTCGGCCGTCTCGTGGCCGGCCTCGAGGGGCGGGTCGTCGGCCACGACGGACAGGTGCTGCCGCCCCGCGGCGTGGGCATCATCCAGTTGCGCGGCGAGGCCGTCACGCACGGTTATCTCACCGTGGACGGACCCGTACCCGCGCAGGACGCCGACGGCTGGCTCGACACCGGCGACGTGGGCTACTTCACCGAGGAAGGGCTCGTCGTGGTGTGCGGCCGGGTGAAGGACGTCATCATCATGGGCGGCCGCAACATCTATCCCACCGACATCGAGCGAGCGGCGGGGACCGTCGACGGGGTGCGTCCCGGCAACGCCGTCGCCATCCGGCTCGACGCGGGGGACAAGCGCGAATCGTTCGCGGTGGCCGTGGAGACCAAACTCTTCGACCACCCCGACGAGGTGCGCCGCATCGAACACGACGTCGTGCACGCGGTGGTCGCCGAGGTGGGTGTGCGGCCCCGCACGGTCGCGGTACTCGGTCCCGGCAGCATCCCGAAGACCTCCTCGGGCAAGCTGCGTCGCGGCACCTCGCTGGCACTGCTGACGCGGGCCTGACCACCGCGCCGCGCGACGCCGCTGCGACCGCGCCGGCCTCGGCGGAGGCGGGCGGTCAGTGGATGCGGTTCTGGGCGCCCTCGAGGCCGAGCCTCAGCAGCAGTTCGACGGCGTCGGCGCCTTCCTCGCACCACACGTCGAGTTCCTTGCGTTCGGTAGCCGAGAACGGCTTGAGCACGAAGTCGGCGGGATCCTGGCGGCCGGGAGGGCGGCCGATGCCCATCCGGACCCGCAGGTAGTCCTTGGTGCCGAGCGCCGACGAGGTCGACCGCAGGCCGTTGTGCCCGTTCTCGCCACCGCCGAGCTTGAGCCGGATCGTGCCGAAGTCCAGGTCGAGTTCGTCGTGCACGACGATCACGTTCGCGGGATCGACCGAGAAGAACTTGGCCAGGGAGGCGACCGGACCGCCGGACAGGTTCATGTAGGTGCGCGGCTTCGCGATGATCACCTGCCGCCCGTCGAGCCGGGCCTGCACGATGTCGGCGTTGCTGCGCTTGTGCGCGGAGAACTTGCCGCCGACGCGTCCGGCCAGCACGTCGGCCACCATGAATCCGATGTTGTGCCGGGTGTTCTCGTACTTCGGGCCGGGGTTGCCGAGACCGACCACGAGCGCGGCGTCGTCGCCCACGAGCTGATCCTTCCGTGCATTCGAACGACGTGCGGCGCGCCACCCCGAAGGGATGACGCGCCGCACGAGTGACTTCACAGGGAGCCGGTGAAGGCTCAGGCCTCCTCGGAAGCCTCTTCTGCGGCCTCTTCGCCCTCGGTGCCCTCCAGGGCATCGGCGGAGGGAGCCTCGACGATGTTCACGAGCAGCAGCTCGGGATCGTCCTGCAGGGTCGAGCCGGCGGGCAGCTCGACGCCACCGGCCAGGATCTGGGTGCCGGCCTCGGCGCCTTCGATCGAGACGGTGATCTCCTCGGGGATGTTCAGGGCGTCGGCCTCGAGCTTGATGGTGTTGACCTCGTTGACCACCAGCGTGCCGGAGCCGGCCTCACCGGAGAGGACGACGGGCACCTCGACGGTGACCTTCTCGCCCTTCTTCACGACGAGCAGGTCGGCGTGCTCGATGTAGCGGCGGATGGGGTGGACGACGACCGACTTGGTCAGCGCGAGCTGGTCCTCGCCGTCGATGTCGAGCGTGAGGACGGCGTTGGTGCCGTGGTTACGCAGCACGGCTGCGAACTCGAGGTCGGGGAGGGCGAGGTGCCGGGGCTCGGTGCCGTGGCCGTAGAGGACGGCGGGGACCTGGCCGGCGCGACGGGCGCGGCGTGCGGCACCCTTGCCGAACTCGGTGCGGACGCTGGCTACGAGACGATTCTCGTCGGACATGATGTGACGGCTCCTACGCTGGTGGCACTTCGTGGTCGGGTGTTCTCGAACGAACGGATCCGACACGTGCGACCGGGGAGCACATTGCTTCCGTCGCAGCCGCGTCGATCACGGTGATCCAGCGATATTGCGGTTCACCCTCGCCGAGACAACTCGAACCACTTTACCGGACGACGTCGATCAGGGACAAACAGCCCTGTCGTCCACGCGCATGAGCTTCACGACCGGGCGATGTCGTGCACCGAGGCGAGGAACCTGTCGACGTCGGCGGGGGAGACGAAGTAGTGCGGCGACGCCCGCACCACCGACTGCAGGTCGCGCGAGGTCATGTCCAGCAGCGTCGAACTGCGGCTGCTGACCGTGACCGTCACCGACCGCTCGGCCAGGGCGTCGCGGACCTCCCGCGGGTCGCGGCCGTCCACGGTGAACGAGACGATGCCGCTGCGCTGCTCACCGAGGTCGGTGACGGTGACGCCGTCGATGCCCGCGAGCCCCTCGCGCACGTGCCCGGCCCGGTAGGCCACCGCCTCGGCCACGGCGTCGACACCCAGATCGAGGAGATAGTCCACGGCCGCGCCGAGCCCGAGCCGGGCCGCCACTCCGGCCTCCCACATCTCGAAGCGGGTGGCGTCCGGAGCGAGTTCGTAGCTGCCGGCCGAGGTCCACGAGGCGCTGTGCAGGTCGAGAACGGCCGGTTCGAGTTCGGTCACCAGGCGCGGCCGCACGTAGAGGAAACCGGTGCCGCGCGGACCTCGGAGCCACTTGCGCCCGGTGCCCGACTGTGCGTCGACGTCGAGTTCGGGCACGCTCACCGGCAGTTGCCCCACCGACTGGCACGCGTCGAGCAGCACGAGCGCCCCGACCGCGTGCGCGGCGTCGGCGATCTCCCGCACCGGGTTGACCAGCCCGCCGTTGGTGGGGGCGTGCACGACGGACACCAGCCGCACCCGTTCGTCGAGCATCCCCTCGAGTGCCTCGACGTCGACGCGGCCGGACGGATCGGACGGAACGACCTCGACGGTGGCGCCGGTCGCCCGCGCGCGCTGCAGCGCGGCGATCGCGTTCGCGGCGTATTCGGCCTGCGAGATCAGGATGCGATCGCCGGGTCGCAGCGGCACCGCGTAGAAGAAGGACGTCCACGCCCGCGAGGCGCCGTCGGACAGCGCGAGAGAGGTCTCCGGCACGTCGAACAGGCGGCCGAGCGAGGTCTTCACGGCCGTGAGGTCGTCGAGCCGCTCGTCGGCCGCCGCGTACCCGCCGACCTCGGCCTCGCGCCGCAGGTGCGCGAGCATCGTCTCGAGCACCGGTGTCGGGGGCAGCGACGAGCCGGCGCTGTCGAGGAAGACCCGGTCGAAGCATCCCGGTGTGTCGCGTCGGGCCGCCTGGAGGTCCAGCACGGGCCGCTCACCTCCTCCGTCGTCCGTATCGTCGGGGTCGAGCCTGCCCGGTGGAGTGCGTTCGCGCACGCACCGGTGCGTTATCCGCGCGTCGTGTCCCCGGGCGGGTTAGTCTCGACCGCAGACCTGGCGCACCGGCCGAGGGGGTGGACGAATGGCAATGGCAGTCGATGCCGCAGCCTCCCGTGCCCGTAAGGAACTCGGCTCCCGAGCAGCAGCGGAGGACCATGTCCGCAGCAGGGCGTTCCGGCTGGGAATCCCCAGGCTGATCGGGGTCGAGCTCGAATGGCTCACCGCGCGGGCCGACGGCACCGAATCGCGTCCCGAACTCACGAGGCTCGTCGAGGCCCTCGGGCCCCACGCGCCGCGCACGGTGGCGCCGTCGTCGTCGGCCCGTCCCCTGCCGTCGGGCAGCGCGGTCAGCGTGGAGCCGGGTGGTCAGATCGAGCTGTCGAGCGTGCCGTGCACCTCGGCGCGACAGGTGTGCGATCGGCTCACGGCCGACCTCCGCATGCTCCGGGCGTTGCTGGCCCGCCGGTCGGTGATCATGCTCGACCGCGCCGCCGACGAGGTGCGGCCTCCCCACCGCCTGCTGCGCACCCCCCGCTACGGGGCGATGGAGCTCCGCTACGACCGCATCGGTCCGATGGGTCGGCTGATGATGAACAGCACTGCGTCGGTGCAGGTTTCCGTCGACGCGGGACGCGACGAGGCGGAGGTGGTGCAGCGTTGGGAGCTGGTGCACGCCATCGGCCCGGCGATGATCGCGGCCTTCGCGTGCTCACCCCGGTTGCGGGGCGCTCCGGAGGGCGACTGGGTGTCGCAGCGGATGCGCACGTGGCTCGAACTCGACCCCGATCTCACCCACGTCCGCCATCCCGCCGACTACCCGGCGTGGGTTCTCGACGCACCGCTGACCTGTGTGCGTTCGGAGCTGCCCGAGTGGTACGCACCACCCGGCGCGACCTTCGCGGCGTGGCTCGCGGGTGAGCTCGACGCCGACATCCGCCGTCGACCCACCGTCGACGACCTCGATTACCACATGACGACGCTGTTCCCGCCGGTTCGACCGTGCGGGCATCTCGAGGTGCGTTATCTCGATGCCCAGCCGGCCGAGTCGTGGCAGGTACCCGTCGCGGCCTTCGAAGCCCTGCTCTCCGCTCCGGAGGTCTCCGCGGAGGCGTGCGCGATCGCCGCGCCGGTGCGCGACCAGTGGATCGAGGCGGCCCGCGTCGGTCTCGCCTCGCTCGAATTGCGTGCTGCCGCAGCCGGACTGCTCTCGCTCGCAGCGGAGTCCTCCCGCGACATGCGGTTCACCGCGGCGCTCGACGCGGCCGCGGCACGGTGCCTGCGCGGTCTGGCGCCGGGTGAGGAGGTGCGGTGACACCTGCTCGTGTTGCGCTCAGGCGTCACCTCGAGCGGGCGCGTGCCCGCACCGAGGTACTCACCTCCGTGCCGGAACAGGATCTCACCGCACAACATTCGCCGTTGATGAGCCCGCTGGTGTGGGATCTCGCGCACATCGCCAACCAGGAGGAGCGCTGGCTCGTGCGGGTCGCGGGCAGGCGCCCTGCGGTCCGCGGCGACATCGACGATCTCTACGACGCGTTCCGGCATCCCCGCGCGACCCGCACGGGGCTGCCGCTGCTCGACCCCGACGCCGCCCGCGGTTACGCGCGTGCCGTCCGCGATCTCACCTGGGATGTGCTCGAAGACAGTGCATTCGATGACGAGCTGACCCGCGAGGGTTTCGTCTTCGCGATGGTCGCGCAGCACGAACAACAGCACGACGAGACGATGCTCGCGACACACCAGTTGCGGCAGGGTCCACCCTTGCTCGACGCGCCGGAAGCGCCGCGCACCGGAACCGTCCGCGACACCGAACGCGTCCGGATCCCCGCCGGCGCATTCGAGATGGGCACGTCCACCGATCCGTGGGCCCTCGACAACGAACGCCCGGCACACGTCGTCGAGGTGCCGGAGTTCGAACTCGACGCGGTGCCCGTCACCAACCGCCGTTACCTCGGGTTCGTCGAGGACGGCGGGTACGAGCGGCCCGAACTGTGGAGCGAGGCAGGCTGGCAGCACCGCCTCGACGCCGGTCTCGAGGCTCCGCAGTTCTGGAGTCGCGACGATGAAACAGGGTGGAGCCGAACGGCCTTCGGTCGTACGATGCCGCTGCATCCGGACGAGACGGTCGTGCACGTGTGCTTCCACGAAGCCGAGGCGTTCGCCCGCTGGGTCGGTGGACGTCTTCCGACCGAGGCCGAATGGGAGAAGGCGGCACGCTGGGATCCGGCCACCGGACGCAGCCGCCGATTCCCGTGGGGCGACGAGGATCCCGGTCCCGGCCACGCCAATCTCGGTCAGCGCCATCTCGGTCCCGCCGTGGTCGGTGCGTATCCGGAGGGAGTGTCACCGCTCGGAGTGCACCAGCTGATCGGCGACGTCTGGGAGTGGACGTCCACACCGTTCACCGGTTATCCGGGCTTCCGCGCGTTCCCGTACCGCGAGTACTCCGAGGTCTTCTTCGGGGACGGTCACCGGGTTCTGCGTGGAGGATCGTTCGGGACCGACGAGGTCGCGTGCCGCGGAACCTTCCGCAACTGGGATCTGCCCATCCGCCGCCAGATCTTCGCCGGGCTCCGCGTCGCGTACGGGACGGGCGATGTGTAGACATCTGGCGTACATCGGACCGGAGACGAACGTCGCCGCACTGCTGTCCACCGGAACCAACTCGCTGCTCCGCCAGTCGTGGGCGCCCACCGACATGCGTGGGGGAGGCACGATCAACGCCGATGGCTTCGGCGTCGGATGGTGGAGTGCCGAAGGCACTTTCGGACGCTACCGGTCGGCGTTGCCGATCTGGTCCGATTCCTTCGTCGGTGAAGGCCTGACGTCGATACGGTCGCGCACCGTCGTCGCCGCGACCCGCTCGGCCACCGAGGGGATGCCCGTCGAACGATCGGCAACCGCACCCTTCTCCGACGACAGGTGGGCGTTCAGCCTCAACGGAGTCGTCCGGGGCTGGCCGGGATCGCTCGTCACCCTCGCCGGCGCGCTGCCCGTCGCCGAACTGCTGCGACTCGAATCGCCGACCGATGCCGCCACGCTGTGGCTCCTGCTGCAGTCGCGGCTGCGCTCGGCCGATCCCGAACCGGCGCTGATCTCACTCGTCCACGACGTGCTGGAACTCGCACCGGACTCCCGTCTGAACATGTTGCTGTGCAACGAATCCGGGATCTGGGCCACCGCCTGGTACCACTCGCTGTGGACGTTCGTCGACGAACAGGTCGCGATCGTGGCGTCCGAACCGTTCGACGACGACAGCCGCTGGGGACCCGTACCCGACCGGCATCTCGTCGCCGCGATGCCGGGCAAACTCATCGTCTCACCACTGGAGGTCGGCTCACCGTGATCGTCGACGTGCACCTGCGCCCCGAGGACCTCGACGCCAAACTGCGCGAGGACGCACGGCGCGGACTCACGTCCGATCCCAAGTACCTGTCGCCCACCTGGCTGTACGACGCGCGGGGCAGCGAACTGTTCGACGAGATCACGCGGCTGCCCGAGTACTACCCGACGCGCACCGAGTTCACCCTGCTGCGCCGGCACGCCGCCGACTTCGCCGACGCCGCCCGCCCCGAGATGCTCGTCGAACTCGGCTCCGGGTCGTCCGAGAAGACGCACGTGCTGCTCGACGCCCTCGAACCGTATCTCCACACCTACGTGCCGCAGGACGTCTCCGAACCGGCACTGCGGTCGGCCGTCACGAGACTGGCGGCGGAGTATCCGAACCTGACGGTGCACGGGGTGGTCGGCGACTTCACCGATTCGCTCGCGCATCTCCCCGCCGGCGGGAAACGCGCGATCGCGTTCCTCGGCGGCACCATCGGCAACCTCGTCCCGAGCGAACGCGCACAGTTCCTCTCCGGGACGGCCGCGATCCTCCACCCCGGTGAATGGCTGCTCCTCGGGGCCGGGCTCGTCATCGACCGCGACACCCTGATCGCCGCCTACGACGACGCGGCCGGAGTGACGGCGGAGTTCGACCGGAACGTCCTGCGCGTGCTCAACGACCGGCTCGGCGCCGACTTCGATCCCGGCCGGTTCGTGCACCGTGCCGTCTGGGACGCGGAGAACGAATGGATCGAGATGCGACTCGAGGCGACCGAGGCGATGGACGTGAGGATCCCGGGTCTCGACCTGCAGATCTCCCTGGCCGAGGGCGAGCAGATCCGGACCGAGATCTCCGCGAAGTTCCGCCTCGTCGGTATCTCGCAGGAACTCGCCGACGCGGGATTCGTGGTCCGGCACGAATGGGTGGATCCGGACGGACGGTTCGTCCTGCTCGCCGCCTCCCGGGAGTAGTCCTCGGAAGGCGGCCGACGAGCCGATTCGACTTCCGCCGCGCCGACACGGGACGCTGGAGGACATGACGTCCTCCCGTCCCGTCCTGACGACCCCGGTCCTGTTGCTCATGGCCGTGGCGACGGGTCTGTGCGTGGGTGGCAACTACTTCAACCAGCCGCTGCTCGACTCGATCGCCGAAGCACTGGACACCTCCCGATCGGCCGCCGCCTCCACCGTGACGGTCGCGCAGGTCGCCTACGCGCTCGGCCTGCTGTTCCTCGTACCGCTCGGCGACATGTTCCCGCAGCGGCGACTGGCGGTGATGCTCATGCTGGCCGCGGCGGCGGGGCAGGGGCTGAGCGGATTCGCGCCGAATATCGGGGTGCTCGTGGTGGGCACCGCGATCGCCGGTCTGTTCTCGGTGGCCGCGCAGGTGCTGGTGCCGTTCGCCGCGACCCTCGCGACGCCGGAATCGCGGGGTCGCGCGGTCGGCACCGTGATGAGCGGGCTGCTCGTCGGGATCCTCGTGGCCCGGAGCGTCGCGGGCATCCTCGCCGAACTCGGCGACAGCTGGACGACGGTCTACCGGGTGAGCACGGTCGCCATGGTGATCGTGGCCCTCGCGTTGTGGCGGGTGCTGCCGGCGACGCCACCGGTGGTCCGTCAGGGTTACGGCAGCACCCTGCGATCCCTCGGGACGTTGATCGTCACGCATCCCCGCCTGCGGAGCCGGACGCTGCTCGGCGGACTGGGTTTCGCGTCGGTGGGTGCGCTGTTCTCGACGATGGCGTTCCTGCTGTCCGACCCGCCGTTCGGCCTCGACGATCTGCAGATCGGTCTCGTCGGGCTGGCCGGGGTGGCCGGTGCGTTCGCCGCGACCGCGGCGGGCCGGCTCGTCGACCGCGGTTACGGACCACCGACGACCGCCGTGGGCGTGTTCATGCTGATCGCGTCGTGGGCGGCGCTCGCGGCGGGCGGGAGTTCGCTGGTGTGGTTCGTCGTCGGGATGCTCGTCGTCGACCTCGCGCTCAATCTCGTGCACATCACCAACCAGAACATCGTGTACGCCCTCGACCCCGACGCCCGCTCACGCGTCAACTCCGTCTACATGACGGGCTACTTCGTCGGAGCGGCATCCGGTTCGGCGCTCGGCACGATGGCGTGGAGCGCCGGCGGGTGGACCACGGTGTGTGTGCTCGGTGTCGGTCTGGCGGCGCTCGCGGGCGTCGTGTGGGCGCTCGATCTGCGGCTCGCCGCCCGGATGCGTGCGCGTTCGGCTACAGCGACCGGCGGACCGGCAACAGCCTGAGATCGCGCGCCCGGCCGATCGCCTCCACCCGGGTGTGCACCCCGAGCTTGCGGTAGATGCTGCGCAACTGGGTCTTGATCGTGTTGTGCGAGACGAACAACTTCTTCGCGATGTCGGCGTGCGTCGATCCCAGCGCCAGCAACTCCAGCACGTCCGTCTCACGCCGGGACAGTTCGACGTAGGTGACCGGTTCGGTGAAGACGGACCCGACCGGCTCGCCCGGGACGGTAGGACCGCCGAGCTCCGCGAGACGCCGGGCAACACCTTCGGCGAGAGTCGTGAAGGCGCGGCGGTTGCCGAGGGCGTCGGCGAGGGTGCAGGCCCGCCGCCAGCTGCGTACCGCGGCGTCCTTCTCGTCGAGATCGAGGTGGGCGCTCGCCTCCACGAGCAACGCCTCGAGATGTGCGCGCGGGAAACCGCACTCCGTCCACGGAACGCGCTTGAGCTTCTTGAGCGCGACGTCGGGATGACCGGTGAACAGTTCGACGCGCGCGTTCGTCACCACGAGCAGCGGATGGTTCTGCGGCGCCTCCTCGGCGAGGGCGCGCGCGAGGTTGCCGTTGCCGAGCGCCAGCTGCAGGTCGATCTCGGCGGCGCCGAGCAGGGTGCGCGAGAACGCACCGCGGTCGAACAGATCATGGTGCGAGGCGATGAGCCGGTGGAGTTCGGTGAGTCCGTCGTAGGCGTTGCCCGTCGCCAGGTTGTAGTAGGCCCGGCCGTAGGCGACGAAGCCCCAGAGTTCCTCCGAGACCCGCGGGACGCCGAGCTCGTCGAGATATCCGACGGCACGGTCGAGCTCGAGCGAGTCGAGGTGGACGAGCGTGGACGCCACCCGGCCACCCACCTTGACCATCTCTCCCCAGCGGCCCTCGGTGGGCTCGGCGTTGCTCTCGGTGCGCAGCCATTCGCGGGCGCGCGGATTGTCGCCGGTCACCGCCCAGTTCAGCGCCGAGCTTCCCGCGGCGTTCTGGATGACGAAGGCGATGTTCGCGGCGTAGGCACCGCGGTAGGCGCGGCGGAAGACGGTGGTGGACTCGGTCAGATATCCGGCGAGCTGGAGTGTGATCGCCCACTGCACGCGCAGCAGCGGGAGCTGCGGGCCGAGGTCGTCGGGCCGGTGTTCGAGGATCGAATGGACGAGTGGACGCAACAGCAGCGTCAACCGCGCGGCCTCACCGAATTCGCCCGAGACCCGCAGGGTCAGGGTCTGCACCGTCGCGACGTAGACGGCCTGCGCGGCACCGGGCGTCTTCCCGAGCTCGGCGAGTTCGTCGGGATCCGTGGGCAGGGAGGCGTGCAGGATCGAATGTTCGTCGAGCATCTGCGTGAACAGCGCGCGACCGGCCTGGACCGACGGATGGTCGCCGAGCTCCTGGTCGGGGATCTGCCGGAGCACCTTGACGAGTACGTCGAAGGAGCTGTCGACCATGCGCGCCCAGGATTCCTCGACGATCGCCACGGCGGTCTCCCAGTCGCCGGCCTCGACCGCGTAGATCGACGCCTCGGCGGGTTTACCGGCGTCGCGATGGGCGCGGGCGAGTTCGACGAGCAGGGCGTCGACGCGTCCGGGGTGCTCCCGGCGGGAGATGTCGAGCACGCACGAGCGGACGGCGTCGGGCCACCGCCATGTCCGGGGATCGTCGAAGGGCGAATCCATCACGAGGCCTGCCGCGGCGAGTGTGGCCAGTGCGCCTGCGGCGGCAAGTGCCGCCGGTGATCCTTCGGCATCCGCCGTGCCCGTCAGTTCGGCTGCCCGGTGGGCGGTGACACTGTGGGCAGCAGCGACCGAGAACGCGAACTCGCGGTGCGCGTCGTCGAGTTCGTCGAGCCGGTTCTCGACGTACGTCCGCACGAGGCGGGCCAAGGCAGGGGTCGGCAGTCCCCGGGAGTCGATCAGGCGCTGGGGCCGGCTCCGGGCGACGACCGCGGCCGCCGAGACCAGGGTCGGCACACCACCGAGCACGCGACACACGACCTCGCACTCGCTGTCGGAGCGCTCCGGTCCGGCATCGCGCAACAGCGTCGTCGTCTCCTCGACGGTGAAGGCGAGATCGGCTGCCGGGACGTACGTGGAGTCGATCCCGCGGAGGACGACCTCGGTCATGTCGGTGCTGTTGCCCGGCAGGCAGACGATCGCGTCGAGCCGTGGGCAGTGGTCGAGCAGCCGGAGGGTTTCTTCGAGCACCTCGGCCGAGTTCTGCGGCGACACACAGGCGAGCACGAGCAGGCAGGGCGACTCCAGAACGCGGAAGGTACCGACCACACGCTCGAACGGAGAATCGTCGGGACCGTCGGTGGCGACCTCGACGGCCGGGTGGTCGGCGAGGACCTCGAGCACACGCTCGGACAGGTCGCCGTCGCCGGAGGCCGTGAGTTCGGGAACCCAGACGATCGTGTGGTCGGGTGCACCGCCCCGATGGAGCCATCCCGCGACGAGGGTCCGCTTGCCGAAGCCCGGGGGAGCGTCGATCACCGTGAGTGTGGAGCCCCGGTCGAGACACGCGAACAATCGGGGCCGCGCCAGGGCAGAGGACAACGAACGCCACGCGGGTGCACCGACGCGAGGGGAGCCGGAAACACTCACGCGCACTCCTTCGGAAGGCTTCGGCCCGGATCCGCGCAGGCGAGAGCGCCCGAGCAGCGCCCCCCGACAGGCCCTTGGTCGATCACAGACTACCCGGTCCGTTGTCGTGAGGTGCGGTAACGACACCTACCGTGACGTGCGGTAACGACCGCAGCCCCGCGCCCGGACCGGCGAGTGGACTCGACGGAGCGGAGCGGGGCTGCGGTGGTGCGGTCCGGCGACTAGCTGCCGGATGCGCTCAGACGTGCCTTCTCGAGTGCGGCGAGAGTGCGCAGGATCGTCGCCTTCTGCTTCTCCAGATCGCTGCGGCGGGCGCGGGCGGCGAGGCCGTTCTGCTCGGCGACGAGCGCGAGCTGCGCATCGATCGCGGAGAGCTGATCGAGCAGCGCGAGGGCCCGGGTCTGGATCTCCTCGACGTCCACGGCGCCCGTCCGGACCGGAGCCGCGGACTTCGCCGGCTTGGGCGAGGAGGACGAGGACGAGCTCCGAGTCGCGGAGGCCGGACGCGTCGACGTCTGCGCGGAGGAACCGGTGTGGCTCTCGGTGATCGCGGCGGCGCGGGGACGCAGGGCCTTGCGCACGAGTGCCGGGTCGGGCTGCTCGGCGAGACGGATGTCGTTGAGGGCGCGGCGGGCCTCGCGGGCGGCGAGGCGGTGCTCGTATTCCTCCTCGTCGTCGGACTGCAGGGTGCCGCCGATGGGGCGCAGGCCGTACATGCCCATGAACTTGCGGGCCTCTTCGATGACGGCTTCGTGCTTACGGCATGTGGCACAGCGAGGTTCGTTGCGGAAGACCTCGACCGAGTCGGTGTCGCCACACCAGACGCACGCACCCGGCGACCATCGTCGGACCGTTCGGATTGTCGCGTTTTCCGTAGGGGCTTCGAGAGTTTGCGCGTCGGTCACGAGGTGCCACTTTAGGTGAAAGCCGAGTTACGCAGGGGAGGGGGGTCTCGCACGACCTGCGACGATTTCGCGCGGCGTGACGAAGATCATCCCCGTCCCGGCGCGTCCTTCAAACCATTGCGCCACACAGCATTTCCATACCACCCGGTCTGCCGGATCACGTTGCGGTAGCAGCGGTGAGCCAGCGCACCAGCGGCCGGAACTCGCGCCACGCCGAACGCACCTCCTCGAGGGTGCGCGGACTGTCGATCCACGGCGGGGAGATCTCGGTGCGGCCGGCCCACAGGGACCGGTGACGCATGAGTTCGATGCGGGGATGATCGGCGTCCACGCCGCGCGGCCGGGACTTCAACCGGTCGCCGCCGATCTCGTATCCCGCGCGTTCGAGCTTGCGCACGATCCTCCCGAGCTCGGGGCCGCGACGGTCGTGATCGACCCCGGTCCGGTAACCGGCGATCTGATCGGACGAGCCGTGGAACAGGCCGGCGGCGACCCGCAACCCGGCGGCGTTGATCTCGACGTAGTAGCCGACGCTCTGCGCGACGGAGACGAATCCGCCCTGGTGGGTCTTGTACGGCAGCTTGTCTTTGCTGAACCGCACGTCGCGGTACGGGCGGAAGGCCTTGCCCTCCCCGAACTCCTCCTCGAGTTCCGCAAGCAGGGCAAGCATCGGGCCGCGCACGCAGTCGTCGTAGACGGCCTTGTGCGCGGCCCAGAATGCTTTGCTGTTGTCGGCCTCGAGATCGTCGTAGAAGTCGAGGGCCGCGACGGGAAATCCGGTGAACACCCGGACAAGTCTGCCCCGTCGTCGAGCGGAAGGTCAGGCGACCCCGTTGAACAGCGAGGTGACCGAGCCGTTCTCGAAGACCTCGCGGATCGTCTGCGCGAGCAGCGGAGCGATCGACAGCACGGTGAGGCAGTCGAACTGCTTCTCCGGTGGGATCGGCAGCGTGTTGGTGACGATGACCTCCTTGGCGCCGCACGAAGCGAGGCGCTCGGCGGCCGGGTCGGAGAGCACACCGTGGGTGGCGGCGATGATGACGTCGCCCGCGCCGGCCTCCTTGAGGATCTTCACGGCGCCGGCGATGGTGCCACCGGTGTCGATCATGTCGTCGATCAGGATGCAGGTGTGGCCCTCGACCTCACCGACCACGCGGTTCGACTTCACCTGGTTGGGCACCAGCGGGTCGCGGGTCTTGTGGATGAACGCCAGCGGCGCGCCACCGAGGGTGTCGGCCCACTTCTCGGCCACCCGCACGCGACCGGAGTCGGGGGAGACCACGGCGATGTTCTCGACGCCGTACTTGCCGCGGATGTACTCGGCGAGCTGACCCTGTGCGTGCATGTGATCGACCGGGCCGTCGAAGAAGCCCTGGATCTGATCGGTGTGCAGGTCGACCGTGATGATGCGGTCGGCGCCGGCGGTCTTGAGCAGATCGGCGATCAGGCGAGCGGAGATGGGCTCGCGACCACGGTGCTTCTTGTCCTGACGGGCATAGGGGTAGAACGGCAGGATCGCGGTGATGCGCTTGGCGGAACCACGCTTGAGCGCGTCGATCATGATGAGCTGTTCCATGACCCACTGGTTCAGCGGGAACGGGTGGCTCTGCAGCACGAAGGCGTCCGAACCGCGCACCGACTCCTCGAAACGCACGAACGTCTCGCCGTTCGCGAAGTCCCGTGCCGTCTGCGGGGTGAGGGGGACGCCCAGTTCCTTCGCGACCTGCTCCGCCAGCTCGGGATGGGCCCGGCCGGAGAAGAGCATCAAGTTCTTCTGGTTGTCGATCCAATTGGTCACTGGTTCTGGCCGTCCTTCTGGCGATCGTCGTCGTGCTGCTGCTGTGCTCTCGATGCTGCCTCGGCAGCGGGGGTACCGGCGCGATTACGCTGGACCCACCCTTCAATATTGCGCTGTGGCGTACCCGACACCGCCAGCGCCCCCGGCGGAACGTCGCGACGGAGTACTGTTCCGGCGCCCGTGTAGGCGCCGTCGCCCACCGTGAGGGGAGCGACGAACATCGTGTCCGACCCGGTCCGGACGTGCGATCCGACGACCGTGCGGTACTTCTTCACCCCGTCGTAGTTGACGAACACGCTCGACGCTCCGATGTTGGAGTGCTCGCCGATCTCCGCGTCGCCGACATAGGTGAGGTGGGGGACCTTCGAATGCGCCCCGATCTGCGCGTTCTTCGTCTCGACGAAGGCGCCGAGCTTGCCGCACGCGCCGAGTTCGGTGCCGGGACGCAGATAGGTGAACGGGCCGACCGTGGCCTCCGCGCCGATCACCGCGTCGGAGCCGTGGGTGCGCACCACGGTGGCACCGGCGCCGACCTGCACGTCGGTCAGCGTCGTGTCGGGGCCGACCTCCGCGTCGTCGGCGATCACCGTGCGGCCGCGCAACTGCACACCCGGGTGGATGGTGACGTCGGTGCCGAGCACGACGTCGACGTCGATCCACGTCGAGGCCGGGTCGATCACCGTGACGCCCTCGCGCATCCAGTGCTCGAGCAGGCGCCGGTTGAGTTCGGTGGTCAGTGCGGCGAGCTGGACGCGGTCGTTGACGCCGGAGACCTGCACGGCGTCGTCGGTGTGCACGCCGCGGACGGTGTGGCCCTCGCCGCGGGCGATCTTCACGACGTCGGTCAGGTACAGCTCGCCCTGCGAGTTGTCGGCGCTCAGCTTGCCGAGGGCCGATCGCAGCGCGGCCGCGTCGAAGGCGTACACGCCCGTGTTGATCTCCTGGATCGCGCGCTGCGTCGGGGAGGCGTCCTTCTCCTCGACGATCCCGGCGACGTCGCCGTCGGTGGTGCGCACGATGCGTCCGTAGCCGGTGGGCTCGGACACCGTCGTGGTGAGGACGGTGACGGCGGCCGGCTCGGTGTCGAGGTGCGCGTCGAGCAGTTCCTGCAGGGTGTCGGGGCGGAGCAGCGGGACGTCGCCGGCGGTGACGACGACCGTGCCGTCGAAGTCGTCGGGGAGGGCACCGAGGCCGCACTCCACGGCGTGGCCGGTGCCGAGCTGTTCCTCCTGGACGGTCACCAGGATCTCGCGGTCGAGACCCGCGGCGACGGCGCTCACCTCGGCGGAGACCTCCTCGCGGCGATGCCCGACGACGGTGACGAGGTGGGCGGGTCCGAGTGCGGCGGCGGCGTACAGGGAGTGCGCGAGCATCGTGCGTCCACCGAGGGTGTGCAACACCTTCGGTGTCTTCGACCGCATCCTTGTTCCTGCTCCGGCTGCCAGCACGACGATCGCGGTCTGCACCTGCATGTAGCTCCCTCGACACGTTTCTGCACGCCGGTCCGTGCGTGCACCGGGGAAGCGCTGAGGCTCCCCGGGACGGTTCCCGCTCCGCCGCCAGGACTCGAACCTGAACTATCTGAACCAAAATCAGAGGTGCTGCCGATTACACCACGGCGGACTGCCACACCCCCGCGGCGGAACCGGCGGGCGTGCGCCCCCGATCCTCGCACGAGACGGCGTCGACGTCGAACCTGGGGTGGCGCGATCGGGAATGGATAGGCTGTCGAACGTTCGAGTACGTCCCGCCGCCGAAGGAGGACCTGTGTCGCAGGCGTCGCAGAAGCGAACCGAGCGCACTCCGCGGATCCGGATGACGGGCACGCAGCGTCGCGAACAGCTCATCGAGATCGGTCGCGCCCTGTTCGCCGAGCGCGGCTACGAGGGCACCTCCATAGAAGAGATAGCCCAGCGGGCGCAGGTCTCCAAGCCGGTCGTCTACGAGCACTTCGGCGGTAAGGAAGGCCTCTACGCGGTGGTCGTGGACCGCGAGATGACCGTTCTGATGTCGATGGTCACCGAGAGTCTCACCCGCAACCGGTCGAGGATCCGCGTCGAGCGGGCCGCGCTCGCACTGCTCACCTACATAGAGGAACGCACCGACGGCTTCCGCATCCTCGTGCGCGACTCGCCGATGTCCGCCGAGGAAGGCACCTATTCGAGCCTGCTCAACGAGGCGATGCGGCAGGTGGGGGAGCTGCTGACCGGCGACTTCTCCCGGCGAGGCCTCAACCCCGAATTCGCTCCGCTCTACGCCCAGGCGCTCGTCGGCATGGTCGCCACCACCGCGACGTGGTGGCTCGACCGCCGCACCCCGTCGAAGGAGGATGTGGCGGCCCACCTCGTGAACCTGTGCTGGAACGGCCTCATCGGTCTGGAAGCGGACCCGAAGCTCGGGGAACCCCCGGTTTCCGAATAGTCCTCTCGTTTTCGGGACCGTCTGCTCTCTACTTTCAGGTAAGTGGCGTTATCGTTGGGATACCCGTGAGAAGGCAGGCTGTGGTGGGACGACAAGTACGCGCAGAGGTGACGCGCGAATCGGTGCTGCAGGGCGCAGCGACGATCTTCGTGCGCGACGGGTACGCGGACGCGAACCTGGGCGACATCATCGAGGAGGCCGGCGTCACCAAGGGTGCGCTGTACTTCCACTTCGGTTCGAAGGAAGAACTCGCGCGCGGGGTGATCGACTCCGGCTATCTCCGCTTCGAGGCCGCCGCCGAATCCAAGATGGACCGCCGTTCCCCGGCGCTCGAGACACTGATCGACCTGTCGGTCCTGCACGTCGACATGTCCGAGACCGATTCCGTGGTGCGGGCGATGTTCCGGCTGCTGGTCGAGATCGGCGACTACCAGGGCACCGAGCACCGACCCTACGAGATCTGGCAGAACAACCTGCAGGAACTCGCGGCCCGGGCCGCCGAGGAGGGCGACCTCGTCGAGGACGTCGACGTCCACGCCGTCTCCCTGTTGCTGCTCGAGCAGGCGATGGGCGCCCGGATCATGGCGAACGCCCTCAAGGCGACCGAACGGCTCGCCGAGCAGACGGGCGCGATGTGGCGAATGATCCTGCCCGCACTGGTGCCGGCGAACAAGCTCGAATACTTCCGGCAGTTCGTGGAGCGCCGTCTGCGGCTGCAGTCGTGAGTTTCGGGCCGTTCTCCGCCGAGGAGGCCCCCGCGGCGCTGGCGGGTCTGCTCGACCGGTTCGGGTCCGACACCGCCGTGACGATCGGTGTCGTGCCGTCGTTGCTCACCATCGCCCAGGCCGCCGACGTCCTCGGCTGCTCCCGCCGACACGTCGCGCGCCTGGTCGACACGGGCGCACTCGCCGCCGACTTCCACGGCCTGCACCGGCGGGTGTCGCGCTCCGACGTCCTCGACCTCGCGAAGCAGCAGGCGGAGGTGGTCACGACGGTCCTCGACGGACTCGCCGATCTCACGCGGCGCGAAGGACTGTACGACCCGTTCTGAAAGCACGACGCGGCCCGCCGTGGCAGCACGGTACGGTCCGTTCCGACGGTTCGACGAAGGGTGACGATGCCGGTTCGAGTGGTGCTCGGTGCGACGGTTCTCGCCCGCCCCCGCCTGCGCGATGTGGCGCTCGCCCTCGCCGAAGAGGGCCTCTACCAACCCTTCTGGAGCGACGGGATCATCGCGGAAGTGGACCGCCGACTACCGCAGGAACTGCTGCGTCCCGCCCGCGACTTCCTCTTCGCCGAACTCGACCGCGCCTTCCCCGACGCCCGGGTCGTCTGGCCCACCACCGTGCTCCGCGAGGTGCCGCACGTGACGGGACCGAGGGAGGCGCACGTGACCTCGGTGGCGCTGCTGTGCCATGCCGACGCCGTCGTCACCGCCGACCCCGAGCTCACCGGGGCACTGGAACGATCGGGTATCGAAGCGTGGACACCCGACGCCTTCGTCACCTTCGCGCTCGACGCCGATCCCGTCCGCACCCGCGCGGCACTGCTGAGAATGGTGCGCCGTCGCTGGCTCGCCGACGACGACACCCGGCGCGAGGCGGACGACGACGAACTGTTCGCACGGCTGGCCGAGTGGGCGGCGCGCGATCTCGGTGCAAACAGCGCCGACCTCCTCGCGCCCCCGGCGCGGTAGCGCCTTTCACGCCCCGGCGCGGTGACGCGCGGGGAACAGCGGAATAGACTCGACAAGGTTCTCGTCCCACACTCAGGAGCGCCTTCCTTGTCTGCTGTGCCCCCGGCCGCTGTCCCACTGTCCGGATTGGCGCGGATCGCGCTGGCCGACGACAGACTGCGCAGGATCGGCGAGCTCGCCGGTTCCGCCGAACAGGAGATCGTCGCACCACCCGCCGCGCGGCCGTTCGTCGCGGCGGCGCTGGCCGAGAAGTCACCGCTGCTCGTGGTCACCGCCACCGGACGCGAGGCCGACGATCTCACCGCCGAACTCACCGAGATGTTCGGCGAGGGCGTCACGCAGTTCCCCTCGTGGGAGACCTTGCCGCACGAGCGCCTGTCGCCGAGCGCCGACACGGTCGGCCGTCGCCTGCACGTCCTGCGTCGCCTCGCCCGTCCCGACGATCGCGATCTCGGGCCCGCACTGCGGGTCGTCGTCGCCACCGTGCGGTCGCTGGTGCAGCCGATGGCTCCCGGACTCGGCGAGATCGACCCCGTCACGCTGCGGGTCGGCACCGAACACGACTTCGAGGAACTCGTCGAGCGACTCGTCGAACTCGCGTACACCCGCGTCGACATGGTCGGCAAGCGCGGTGAGTTCGCGGTGCGCGGCGGCATCCTCGACGTCTTCCCGCCCACCGCCGACCATCCGGTCCGCGTCGAGTTCTGGGGCGACGAGGTCACCGAACTGCGCTGCTTCTCGGTCGCCGACCAGCGTTCGATCTCCGAGGTCGACGTGCCTGTGCTCGTCGCGCCGCCGTGCCGCGAACTGCTGCTCACCGACGAGGTCAAGGCCCGCGCCGCGCAGCTCGCCCAGGACAATCCGGCCGACGCGGCGCTCGTCGAGATGCTCGACAAGATGGCCGGCGGCATCCCGGTCGAGGGCATGGAAGCGCTGCTGCCGGTGCTGCAGCCCGGCGAGTTGCAGTTGCTCACCGATGTTCTGCCCGCCGGGACGCACGTGCTGATCTGCGATCCGGAGAAGGTCCGCACCCGCGCGAGCGATCTCGCCCGCACCGGGCAGGAGTTCCTCGAGGCGTCGTGGACCGCCGCCTCGATCGGTGGCGCGGCGCCGCTCGACACCTCGAACCTCAACGGAGTGGACGGCCGGAAGCTCGATCTCGGTGCGTCGGCCTACCGGTCGTTGCGTCAGGTGCGCGAGGCCGCGCAGGCCGCGGGCAGACCGTGGTGGACGCTCAGCCCGCTCGCGTCCGGTGCCGACACCGAACTCGTCCTCGACGTGCAGCCCGCCCCCGAGGTCCGCGGCTCCGAGGACCTGCTGTCGATGCTGTTCGTGAACCTGCGTGCCCACGTCACCGCCGGTGGCCGCGCGGTGATCGTCGTCGCCGGTGCGGGCACCGGACAGCGGATCCTCGAGCGGCTGAAGGAGAACGAGGTCCCCGCCGCGAAGCTCGAGCCGGGCACCGAACCGGTGCGCGGGCAGGTCGGTGTCATGCGCGGCTGCCTGCACGAGGGCGTCGTCCTCCCCGGCAACGACGACAACGTGGTGCCGGGGCTGGTGGTCGTCACCGAGGCCGACCTCACCGGCAACCGCGTGGTCACCGAGGGCCGCAAGACTCCCGTCAAGCGTCGCAACCAGGTCGACCCGCTCGCCCTGAACGCCGGTGACTTCGTCGTCCACGACCAGCACGGCATCGGCAAGTTCGTCGAGATGGTCGAGCGGACCGTCGGCGGCGCCCGCCGTGAATATCTCGTCATCGAGTACGCACCCGGCAAGCGTGGCCAGCCCGGCGACAAGCTGTTCGTGCCGATGGAACAGCTCGACCAGCTCTCCCGGTACGTCGGCGGCGAGCTGCCCTCCGTCAGCAAGCTCGGCGGATCCGACTGGGCCAACACCAAGCGCAAGGCGCGCAAGGCGGTTCGCGAGATCGCCGGCGAGCTCGTGCGGCTGTACGCGGCGCGGCAGGCCTCGCCCGGCCATGCCTTCGCGCCCGACTCGCCGTGGCAGAAGGAGATGGAGGACGCCTTCCCCTTCACCGAGACGCAGGACCAGCTCACGGTGATCTCCGAGGTCAAGGCCGACATGGAGAAAGCGGTGCCGATGGACCGCGTCGTGATCGGCGACGTCGGCTACGGCAAGACCGAGATCGCGGTGCGTGCGGCCTTCAAGGCCGTGCAGGACGGCAAGCAGGTCGCGGTGCTCGTCCCCACGACCCTGCTCGCGCAGCAGCACCTGCAGACCTTCACCGAGCGGATGGCGGCCTTCCCCGTGACGGTGAAGGGGCTGAGCCGGTTCACCGACGCATCCGATTCGCGCGCGATCACCGAGGGCATGGCCGACGGCACCGTCGACATCGTCGTCGGCACCCACCGCCTGCTCCAGACCGGGATCCGCTGGAAGGACCTCGGTCTCGTGATCGTCGACGAGGAGCAGCGTTTCGGCGTCGAGCACAAGGAGCACATCAAGGCGCTGCGCACGCACGTCGACGTGCTCACGATGTCGGCCACACCGATCCCGCGAACCCTCGAGATGAGCATGGCCGGGATCCGCGAGATGTCGACCATCCTCACCCCGCCCGAGGAACGGCACCCGATCCTCACCTATGTGGGTGGCTACAACGACAAGCAGGTCGCCGCGGCGATCCGCCGGGAGTTGTTGCGCGACGGCCAGGTCTTCTACGTCCACAACCGGGTGAGCTCGATCGACAAGGCCGCCAAGCGACTCCGCGATCTCGTCCCCGAAGCGCGGGTCGCGGTCGCACACGGGCAGATGAACGAGGAGACACTCGAGAAGACGGTGCAGGGCTTCTGGCAGCGCGAGTTCGACGTGCTGGTCTGCACGACGATCGTCGAGACCGGCCTCGACATCTCGAACGCCAACACGCTCATCGTCGAACGCGCGGATTCGCTCGGCCTGTCGCAGCTGCACCAGCTGCGCGGTCGCGTCGGACGTTCGCGTGAGCGCGGCTACGCGTACTTCCTGTACCCGGCGGAGAAGCCGCTGACGGAGACCGCCTACGACCGGCTCGCCACGATCTCGCAGAACTCCGATCTCGGCGCGGGTATGGCCGTGGCCATGAAGGACCTCGAGATCCGCGGCGCCGGTAACGTTCTCGGCGCCGAACAGTCCGGCCACGTCGCCGGCGTGGGTTTCGACCTGTACGTGCGGCTCGTCGGCGAGGCCGTCGAGGCGTACCGGGCCGCGGCCGACGGCCGGACGGTCACCACCGACGAAGCACCCAAGGAGGTGCGGATCGACCTTCCCGTCGACGCGCACATCCCGGCCGACTACGTCGCGTCCGACCGGTTGCGGCTC
Organism: Rhodococcus sp. C26F; assembly: GCF_053345925.1. NCBI lineage: Bacteria > Bacillati > Actinomycetota > Actinomycetes > Mycobacteriales > Nocardiaceae > Rhodococcus > Rhodococcus sp. C26F. Next base: position 340,135 of record NZ_JBKFBA010000002.1, on the reverse strand, counting down.
GAGGCGTACCGCAAGCTCGCCGCCGCGAACGACGACGCTGCGATCGCCACGGTCGTCGATGAACTCGTCGACCGCTACGGTCCGTTGCCCGAGGAGGTCCAGCGGCTCGTGTCCGTCGGCCGGTTGCGGTTGCTGTGCCGTGAGTACGGCCTCGAGGAGGTCGCGGTCACCGGCACCCAGATCCGGATCTCGCCGATGGAGCTGCCCGACTCGAAGCAGATGCGGCTCAAGCGGTTGTATCCGGGCGCGCAGTACCGCGCGACGAGCGGTCTCGTGCAGCTGCCGATCCCGCGGACCGGCGGGGTCGGATCGGACCGGGTGCGCGACGTGGCGTTGCTGCAGTACATCGCCGACTTCCTGCTCGCCCTCGACGGCAAGCCGCAGGGTTCGGTGGATCTGAACAGCGCGGCGACGGTGAATGCATGACCGACTACACCGCTCTCGCCGAGGCGGCGGCCGTGATGGACAGACTGTGGTCGTTCGGGGGTTGGGAGGTCACCCAGACCCATGAGAGTCTGCGCCGCTATCTGATCGAGGAGACCTACGAGGTACTCGACGCCGTCGAATCGGGTGATTCGGACGAGCTCCGCGAAGAACTCGGCGACCTGCTGCTGCAGGTGTTGTTCCACTCCCGGATCGCCGAGGCGAACGGGCAGTTCACGGTCGACGACGTGGCGGCGACGCTCGTCGCCAAGCTGGCCGCGCGCAGCCCGCACCTGACCAACGGGCACACCGGTCCGCTCGACGTCGCGGAACAGGAAGCGGCATGGGAGATCGCGAAGAAGACGGAGAAGGCACGCGCGTCGTGCCTCGACGGGATCGCGATGGCGCAGCCCGCACTCTCCCTGGCCGACAAGGTGATCGAACGCGCGATGCGAGCGGGTTTCCCGGAGGACCTGGTGCCCGACGCATTGCGGGTCGTCCGGATCACAGGCACGGGTGACACGGAGTCGACGCTCCGATCGGCGATCCTCGCGTTCGCCGGATCGATCCGGGCGACGGAGAAGGCCGCGCACACCGACGGAGTTCCGCACGGCGGGCTCGACGAGGATGCGTGGCGTCGCTACTGGGCACCCGCCGACGAGCACCGCGGGGCACCCGCCGACGAGCACCGCGGGGGACCCGCCGACGGGCGCCGCGACTGAGTCCGTCTCACCCGACCCACCGGACCCCGTGCCCGCTGCCGGGTGGAATACACCAGCGGCCCTCGAACTCCGGGAACTGCGCCCGCACTTCGGGGAGCAGATCGGGGACGGTGAGCAGGATGCAATCGGGGGATGCGTCGCGCAGAGCGGTGAGGTCGACGATCGGGACGTCCGTGCCCGGCATGCGCCGCCCGGCCTTCGCGGGTGAACCGTCGGCGACGGCCTCCATGAGTGAGCGGTCGACGCCCGCGCGCGCGAACAGCGCCACGGCCCGGGAGGCCGCGCCGTAAGCGAACACCCGTCGGTGTTCGGCGGCCGACTTCCGCAGCCAGGAGACGAGTTCGTCCACTTGGCGGTCGGCCTGCCGCTGCAGGGTGCGCAGCGTCGCAGCGCTCGTGATGCCGGTCGCCCGTTCGGCGGCGAGGATCCGGCGCGCGCTCAGTCCGGCATTGGTCCACGGATCCCGTTCGGCAGCGACCAGCACGGTGCCGCCGTAGAGGTCGAAGGTCCAGGCTTCGGAGATGTGCAGTCCCACGTCCTCGAGCAGTCGCCGCAGCGCGGTCAGCGAGTAGTACGCGAAATGCCCGTGCCGCAGGGCGTTCCACTGTCCTTGCGAGACGATGGCGGAGAGAGTGTGGAACTGCAGCAGCAGCACACCGTCGGGGGACAGCGATGCAGCGCGCTTGAGGAAGGCCGCGCGCTGATCGGTTTCGTGCATGATGCCGAAACTGTCGAGGACGACGGACGCGGCGGCCCCGGGGACGGCGGACCGGAATCCGCGTTCGATCAGCAGGGGAAGCCAGGTGCCGCCGTGCGGGCTGCCGAACTCGATCACCGTGTGGCCCTTCAGCCTGCCGGCCTTCCCGACCGCCTCGACGGCCTCGCGAGCCTGCTCGCGCAGCGCCTCCGGCTCGATGCCGCGGGGTTCGTCCGGGACGGTGTCGTCGTCCGCCAGTTGTGCGAGTCCGCACCCGGTGCACAGAACCATCGCCAGTTCGTGGGCGGATTCGGCGGGTGAAGGAGACGAGTCCCCGGGTGGGAAGAGATCGGCGGGCGGGACCGCCCCGAGATCGAGGACTCGCTCGAGGCGATCGTGGCCGCACGCGCGGCACCTGTTCATTCGCGGGACACGCCCGCCGGCCGTGGCCGCAGCGTCGGATCGAGGCGTCCCGCATCGGACAGCCGCCGCAGATGTGCCAGACGTGTGAAGCGCTGCGTGAAGTCCTCCTTCGTGAGGTCGTCGGCGACGAAGTGCCGGAACAGTTCGGCGGCGCCCGCGTCGACACTCCACGACGGGACGAAGGCCGGCATGGCGCGGCGGATGGCCGAGAAGTCCACGCGGTACGACCGCGGGTCGGGGCCGGTCTCACCGGTGATGGAGACGAACGAACCGGGGACCGCGCGGGTGACGGATTCGGCGATGTCGCGTACACGGACGTTGTTGGACTCGGTGCCGACATTGAACGCGGCACAGTACACGTCGCTCTCCGGTGCGGTGAGCGCGCACGCGAACGCGAGTGCGATGTCCTTCGCGTGGACGAGGGGACGCCACGGGGTCCCGTCCGACAGGACACGCACCTCGCCGGTGAGCACCGCGGTGCCGACGAGATTGTTCACGACGATGTCCGCGCGGAGCCGTGGCGAGTAACCGAACGCCGTGGCGTTGCGGAGGAAGACGGGACAGAAGCCCGAGTCGGCCAGTGCCGCGACGCCGTCCTCGACCCGGACCTTGCTCACGGCGTAGGGCGTGAGCGGACGGAGCGGGGCGCTCTCGTCCACGAGATCGTCACCCGCGCTTCCGTACACCGAGCAGGTCGACGCGTAGAGGAACCGGCGCACACCGGCCTCCTTCGCGCACCTGGCCAGGTGGACGGATCCGAGATGGTTGATGTCGTAGGTGATCTCGGGTGCAAATGCGCCGAGCGGGTCGTTCGACAACGCCGCGAGGTGGATGACGGCGTCGAACCCGGTGAGGTGCTCGACTCCCACATCGCGGATGTCGACGGTCATGCCGGGCGGATCCTGTGGTGCCGTACCGAGGGTGCATTCGGCGAACAGGCCTGTGTCGAGGCCGACGACCTCGTGACCGCGGGCGAGCAGTTCGGGCACCATGACGGATCCGAGATATCCCTGATGGCCTGTGACGAGTACGCGCATGTCAATCTCTCCCGGGATCGTCGGCGGTCATGAGATTCACGAGGTCACCGCCGGTGTCTCCCACACCGTCCACGGATGGATACCGCGTGCGAAGTTGTCGTCGAGTTCGGCGCGTTCCTTGAAGGTGTCGGCCGGCTTCCAGAAACCGAAGTGGCGGTAGCCGAACAGTTTTCCCTGTCCTGCGAGCGGACCGCACACGTCGGCGACGAGGTCGCCACCGGGTGGCAGCAGGTCGAAGATCGCCTGGTTCAGGACGAAGTATCCACCGTTCTCCCAGATGGGGAACTCGCTGACCGGGGTGATCTCCTTGATCTCACCGTTCTCCGCGACGTCCACGCAGTGGAAGGACGACTGCGGGGGCACGACGAGCATGGAGGCCGTGGCGCCGGACGCGTGGAACGCCTCGATCATGTCGTCGAGTGGGGCGTCGGTCAGCACGTCCGCGTAGTTGGCGAGGAAGTACTCGTCGCCGTCGAGATGCTTGCGGACGCGGCGCAGGCGTTCACCGATCGCCGATTCGAGCCCGGTGTCGACGAAGGTGATCTTCCAGTCGCTGATGTCGGTGCTCAGGCAGTCGACCCGGTTTCCGTGCAGGACGAAGTCGTTGGACTGTTCCTCGTGGTAGTCGAGGAAGAACTCCTTGATCTTGGACGCGCCGTAGCCGAGGCAGAGGATGAACTCCTTGTGCCCGAAGTGCGCGTAGTACCGCATGATGTGCCACAGGATCGGGCGCGGACCGACCATCTGCATCGGCTTGGGGATCTGGTCGTTGCGATCGTTGCGCATGCGCATGCCGTAACCGCCGCAGAACAGTACAACCTTCATGATGTGGTCCTCCAGGACAGTTCGGGTTCACCGATGGCCGTGTGGATGGTGGGGAGGGGGAAGACGAGACGTCCTCCCCAGTCCGCGATGTAGGCGAGTTGGCGGGTCAGTTCGGGTTCGAGGTTCCAGGGCAGTGCGAGGACGATGTCCGGCCGGTCCTGGGCGATCCGCTCGACGGGTTCGATGGGGATCCGGGTACCCGGGGTGAAGCGTCCGTGCTTGTACGGATTCCGGTCGACGGTGTAGGACAACAGATCCGGTCGGATCCCGCAGTAGTTGAGCAGGGTGTTGCCCTTGCCGGGCGCTCCGTAGCCGACCACCGACAGACCCTCCTCGCGGCACTGCAGGAGGAAGCGCAGCAGCTCCAGGCGGGAGGTGCGTGCGAGCGGTTCGAGCCGGAAGTAACCGGTGGGATCGTGCAGTCCTGCACGCCTTTCGATTTCGAGTATCTCTGCGACGCGGGGTGTGCGGTTCTGTGCGACCTGCTCGGGTCGTGCCCACACGCGGATCGAGCCACCGTGGGTGTCGAGCAGTTCGACGTCGACCACCCGGAGCCCTCCCGACGCGAGGGCCCGGGCGGCCGACAGCACCGTGTAGTACTGGAAGTGTTCGTGGTAGATCGTGTCGAACTGGCCGAGCGCCACCAGGTTCAGAGCGTGGTGGACCTCGATGCTGAGCCAGCCGTCGTCGGCCATGAGCAGGCGCAGTGCCCGCGTGAATCCGACGAGGTCGGGGACATGGGCGTAGACGTTGTTGGCGACGACGAGGTCGGCGGGTCCGTGTTCCGACCGGATGCGTTCGGCGAGTTCGACATCGAGGAATCCGGTGTGAGTCGGCACGCCGGCGGCGCGGGCCGCCTCCCCGACGTTGACCGACGGTTCGATGCCGAGGCACCTGATGCCGGCGTCCACCGCGTGACGGAGCAGGTATCCGTCGTTGCTCGCCACCTCGATCAGGGTCGAATCGGGCCGTAGCCGTCCGCTTCCGAGCGCGTCGTGCACGAAGCGCCGGGCATGGTCGACCCACGACTGCGAGTACGAGGAGTAGTAGGCGTACTCGGTGAAGGTGTCCTCCGGCGTGATCAGCGCGGGTATCTGCAGCAGCAGGCAGTCCTCGCACAGACGCAGGTGGAGCGGGTAGGTGCATTCCGGGAGGTCGAGCTGCTCGGCCGTGAGGAATCGTTCGCACGGGGGAGTGGCTCCGAGGTCCAGGATGCTGGTCAGGCGGTCCGAATTGCACAGTCGGCACTTCATGCGGGTGCCCCCTCGCTGGAAGAGCGTGTCCGGGCCGGCGCCCGAACTCGATGCCCCAAATAAACCATACTCAAAGAAGGGAAACAAGCCGAAAAAAGACTTTAGTTTGGTTTTTGTGTTTGCTGGAAACCTGCCGTTTCACCCCCTAGTCTCGTACTCGTATTCGTTGTGCCGGTGTCGGGCAGTGCACGCGAAGCAGGGGGAAGCTGGACGCGTTTGGAGGAACTGCCCGATGTCGTTTCAAATCGTGGATCGCCACGAAACCCTCGTTGCCGGAATTCCGGTTCGTAGTCCCCGCCGAGCTCTCGGCCAACTCCGAGATCCGCACCTCGAAGAGGCATGGGCTGCCCTGCTGAACGGGGAGACGTACGGTCCGTTCGCCGCCACCTACACCGATCATGCGGAAGACATCGATTCGTACTACACGCAGACCGTGGGGTTCTGCTGCTCGTCGGTCGACGACGTCCCCGAGGGGTATGTCGTATCCCGTGTTCCGGCCGGCACCTACGCGAAGTTCTCCGCGGTGGGAAGCCGATTCACGGACGTCTTCGACGACCTGTGGCGCCAGATCTGGGACGCCGAAGCGGAGGGTGAAATCACCCGCGCCTTCACCGGCGATTTCGAGACCTACCCGCACGCCTTCGGAATCGAACTCTATGTCGCGATCGTCGACCCGAGGCAGGAGGCGGACCGATGACGTTCACGGTCGTGAAGGCGGAGCCCTGCCTCGTCGGCGGGCTCGTGGTCCCGGGAGCGGAACCGGGCGTTTTCGGAGAATCGGGCGATCTGACCGATTTCACACTGGAGCGGTTGCGGCTGAGGAAGATTCGTGACCTCATGGCCGTGTTCACCTGCCATCCGCGCGTGGGATGGTCCGCGGTCTTCGGATACCGGCTGGACGATCCGGACGATCTGGAGACAGGCGACTCGATGATCCGGGTCGGCGAGCGGTACGCGGCGCGTTTCGTGCCCGACGGGCCGTCCCCCGACCTCTACAAGGATCTGTGGCGGCAGGTCGAGATGGCCGAGAAGGAAGGCGTGATCAACCGCGCCTACACCCAGGAGTTGGCGGTCATCCCGGAGCGGGGCGAACCCGTGTTGTACATATCCGTGGTCTGAGCATGCCCCGGTTCGTCGAGCGCACAACCTCGTCGGGGGGCGCTCGGCGGGCCGCGGGAGGAAAGGTCGTCCGTGGATCCCCAGCCGCTCTTCACGCGCCGCACGCTCGACTTCTGGGACGAGGACTCGGGATATCACTTCGTCGCCGCCACACCGCAGGGCGAACCGGAACTGTGGGCGCAGTTCCTGGACGGCGCCCGCGCCGCCTACCGACGTTTCGGCGCCGAGGAGGCCCTCGAATACGACTCGATCCGTGACGGAAGGTCCACGGCGTTGTTCTTCGCCGCCGTGACGACGGAGGGTGTCGTCCAGGGAGGTTCCCGTGCGCTGGGGCCGTACGGGAGCGGACGTCAGTCCCACGCCGTCCTGGAATGGACCGACCCCGACATCAGGGCGAGGATCGCGCGGATCCTCGACGCCTACGTCCCCCACGGCCTCATCGAGGTGAAGAGCACGTGGGTGGGCTCGGGCGCGGTGCGCCGATCCGCGCTCAGTGCGGGAGTGGCGCGCACGCTGACCTATTCGATGGAGCTGCTCGGCACGCGGTATCTCGTCGCCACCTCGGCGAGCACGGCGGTGGCCCGCTGGCAGGAGGTGGGAGCGGAGATCGTCGACGAGATCCCGCCCTGCCCTTATCCGGACGACCGCTACCGGACGCACCTGATCGTGTGGGATGTCGAGCGGTGCAGGTCGGAACGGCGGAGCCGGGAGCTCGAGAAACTCCTCGCATCCGATGGGGCGCCCGGTTTCCCGTATATGTCCGCCCTGCTTCCCCTACGCTCGCTGGGCAGGGGTGACCTGGAGGAATCGGATGGGGAGATGTGATGGCCTCGGAGGAGATACCGTGCGCGGCGTTGCTGCTCGCCGAGGATCTCGAAGCGGACATGGCCGTTCTGGAGCGGCTGCGTCGCGAGGGCGTGGACCTACGGGATCGACTGGACGACCAACGAGCAGGCCTCGCCGCTCTCGGTGACGACCTCCCGGACGAGGCCCCGCGCTGGGCCTACTATCCCTGGAGCCGCATCGCGGTCAGGATCCTGGGCCCTGCCGGATTCGACCGACTCCGGCTCGACCGTAATCGCAACAAGATCACCGCCGACGAGCAGGCGCGCCTGCGTTCCGCGAAAGTGGGCATCGTCGGACTGAGCGTCGGCCACGCCGTCGCCTACACCCTCGCCCTCGAGGGTGCCTGCGGCGCACTGCGTCTCGCCGATTTCGACACGCTCGAGTTGTCCAACATGAACCGATTGCCTGTATCGGTGACGGAGCTCGGGGTGAACAAGGCCGTGATCGCGGCGCGGCGTATCGCCGAACTCGACCCCTACCTGCCGGTCGAGGTATGGACCGAGGGCGTCACCCCCGAGACGGTGGGGGCGTTCTGCCGGGACCTCGACGTCGTGGTCGACGAGTGCGATTCGCTCGACGTGAAACTGCTGATCCGGACGGAAGCGGCGCGGCGACGACTCCCCGTGGTGATGCACACCAGCGATCGAGGACTGCTCGACGTCGAACGATTCGACCTCGACGGCGACCTGCGGCCCTTCCACGGCCTGCTCGGCGACATCGACCCCGAGACACTGCAGACCCTGTCCACCCGCGACAAGGTCCCGTACGTACTGCGTCTGCTCGACCCGGAGGAGATCTCCGCGCGCATGGCGGCCTCCATGCTCGAGGTCGGTGAATCCCTGGAGACCTGGCCGCAACTCGGAGCCGACGTCGGGCTCGGCGGCGTGACCGTGTCCGCCGCGGTGCGCGGGATCGTCCTCGGTCGCCCCGTCGCGTCGGGGCGGTGCCGGGTCGACCTCGACCCGCACCTCGACGCACTCGACGTGCCCTCCGGGGCTTCCGATGTGCCGGATGTGGCCGACGAGCCGGCAGGCACCGAACCGGAGGCGACGGTGCCGGAGACCCCGCCGGACGGGGTGCCGCAGGATCCGGTGGAAGCCGTGATCGACGCCGCGATCCGGGCGCCCTCCGGCGGCAATGCCCAGCCGTGGTCGATCGTCGTCGAACCGGACCGTCTGACGTTCGCGCTGGCACCCGAACCGGAACCCGTCCTGATGGACCTGCACCGGCGCGGGAGTCTCGTCGCGCTCGGCGCAGCCCTGCACAACGCGCGGGTGGCCGCGGCGAATCACAAGATCCTGGGGCCCGACACGGTGCTCGATCGTCCCGGCGAACCGGAGCCGGGTGTCCCGTTGGCCCATCTGGAACTGGGGAACGAGACCGATCCGGATCTCGCGGCGTACCACTCGGGCATGCTCGCGCGCGCGACCAACCGGTCACCCGGTGATCCCCACACCGTCACGGACGACGAACTCGAGGCGATGCACGCGGCCGCCCGCCTCGTCGACGGACGTATCGGGGTCGTCACCGAGAGCGACGACATCGCCCGGCTCGCGGAGATCCTCGCGGAATCGGATCGCGTGCGGTATCTCGACAACCGGCTCCGCAGCGAGATGGTCGCCGAGCTGAGGTGGCCGGGCGACCCCGATCCCGACAGCGGAATCGAGGTGGACTCCCTCGGGCTCGACACCGCGGAGGCGGCGATGCTCGACGTCGTCCTGCGCGACGACGCCCTCGACCGGCTCGCGGAATGGGGACTCGGGAGGGGTCTCGGCAAGATGACCCGCGACCGCGTGCTCGGCAGTGCCGGACTCGTCGCGGTGTTCACCGAAGGCCGCTCGCCCGCGGACTACATCCGGGGCGGTGCGGTGGTCGAGAGCGTCTGGATCGCGGCGCAGGAGATCGGTCTGGCCGTCCAGCCCGTCTCGCCGGTCTTCCTGTACGCCGATACGCGAAGCGATCTCGAGTGCCTGAGTCCGAGGCATGCCGACGATCTCGACGCGCTCCGCCGGGATCTGCACGCCGTCCTGAAGGTTCCCGAGGGCGGAGGCCTCGCCCTGCTGTTGCGCTTCGGCCGTGCCTCGGCGGTGACGATGCGCAGCAGGCGTCGCAACGACCGCGTGCGCCATGCCGGCGATGTCGACGGACTCATCCCTGCTCGAGGCTGACGACGGAGGTGTCATGCCCGGTAGGAGAAGAACCCTCGAGAGCCTGGTGACGAGGATCGCCGCACGGTTGATGCCCGCGGACGCGGCCTCGCACGTGGAGGTGGTGCGTCTCGTACTCCGGGATCTCGTCGAGCAACTCGGCGTCGACACCTGCTTCCTGAGGTACAACGACCACGAGATCGGGGCGACGATCCTGGTCGCCGAGTGGCCGCCGCGGGAGAACGTGCCCGACCCCGATCCCATCGGTGTCGTCTACTTCCGCGATGCGGATCCCGTCTTCGCGGCCGTGGAGCATCTGAAGGAGCCGCTACTGGCGGGTGCCGGTAGGGCGCCCTATCCGGTCGTGGAATCGCCCGACTACTCCGAGCGGGTGTTCGCCGCGTCGGGATGGGAGGAGATCTCCATGGTGGCTGTGCCGCTCGTATCGGGGCAGGTCACGACCGGCGTGCTGGGATTCGTGAACGAGGGTGGACGGCCGTGGACCGAGGACGAGGTCAACGCGTTGACGTTGATCGCGGTCCTGCTCGCACAGGTGCAGGCACGCGTCCGGGCGGAGGAGGATCTGCGTAGGGCTGCCTACGAGGACGCCCTCACCGGACTCGCGAGCCGGCGTGCTCTGTTCGAATATCTCGACAAGCGGCTCGAACCGGGCGCGGAGGGCCTGGTCGGGTTGCTGTTCCTCGATCTCGATCGCCTCAAGGCGTTGAACGACTTCCTCGGGCACGACGCGGCCGACTCGTATCTCTGCCGGATCGCGGACCGTCTTGCGAAGGGCAGCAGACCCGACGACCTCGTCGCCCGGCTCGGCGGCGACGAATTCGTCGTGGTGCTGGACGGTCCGTCGTCGATGGAGGAGGCGATGGAGCGGGCCGAGGTGTACCAGGATGCGGTGGGGGCGTCCGTCGCGCTCGGCAACCGGACCGTCGGGCGCGGCGTCAGCGTGGGTGTCGCGCTCGGGGCGCCGGGGGAGCTGAGTTCGGCGACCCTGCTCAGTCGTGCCGATCAGGCGATGATGGTGGCCAAGCGGCAGGGTGGCAACGGTGTGGGTGTGTTCACCGAGGACATGAACGAGAAGGGCAAGCGCCGCACCATCATCGAGATGAACCTCCGGTCCTCGATCGACGACGAGCACCTGACGCTGGAGTACCAGCCCGAGATCGACCTGCGGACCGGAACGATCCTCGGCGTCGAAGCGCTCGTGCGATGGAATCGTTCACCGCTGGGCGTGCTCCAGCCGGGAGAATTCGTCGAGGTCGCCGAGGCCACCAATCTCGCCGGGGAACTGGGGGAGTGGGTCGTCACGCGGGCCTGTGCGCAACTCGCGGAGTGGAAACAAGAGATTCCCGATCTTCGGATCATCATGAGTGTCAACGTTTCTCCCGTCCAGTTGGTGTCGATGGACTTCGACTCCACGGTGCGATCGGTCCTACACCACCACGGCCTCGTGGGGTCGGAACTGTGCCTCGAGATCACCGAGAACGTGGTCGTGGGCGACCTCCAGCGCACGAAGGACACCCTCCGCCGGCTCGAGCGGCTGGGGGTGTGGGTCGCGATCGACGATTTCGGGACCGGGTACAGCTCGCTCGGGCATCTCAAGGCCCTTCCCGTCGACACGCTCAAGATCGACAAGGGTTTCGTGCAGAACCTCGAGCACAGCGAGGAAGATCGGGTCATCGTCGATTCCATCGTGGGTCTGGCCTCGTCGTTCGGCCTGCAGGTGGTCGCGGAGGGTGTCGAGACCGTCGGCGCCGTGAAGCAGTTGCTGGATCTGGGTTGCACACGGGCACAAGGTTTTCTGCTGAGCAGGCCCACCACGCCCGACCGGCTCCGATGGATGCTCCAGGCCGGGAGTGTGCGGTTGCCGTGGAACGCGGATACGTGGGCGGCGACGAAAAGTGTGAAGGGCCGACTGCCCCGCTGAAGATGCCAGAAGTCTGTTATTGCGTGAAAAACAATCTCAAGGTACGGTTTGGGAGTCGGGGTAACCGTGACTCCGGACTGGGGTGACCTTGAATGTACAAGCGTGAGAACGACTTCGCGACGGTTCTCGACACGGATTCCGACCGTGACGCACCGGCGACGAAGGCCGGGTCAGGACCGAACGGGGCACGGAAGATCGGATCGACCATCGTGCTCCCCGTTGGCTCGCAGGTCGCGACCGTTCCTCCACCGGTGCGCCGGCCGAGAACCGAACGGCGCTACAGATCGGCGGTGATCGGCTTCGACCTGTTCGCGCTCGTGATCGCCCACGTGGTCGTCACGGTCGGATACCACTCCTTCGACCAGATCGACTCCTGGCGCACCCCCGTCCTCATCGGGGCCGCACTGACGGCGGCGATCGTCTCCCTCGGTATCCAGAAGGCATGGGACAAAAGAATTCTCGGCACCGGCCCCGAGGAGTACCGGAGGGTCGTCCGCGGATACGTCTTCGCCGTCGCCGCACTCGCCGTCGCCGGATACGGATGGGGTACCTCGGCAGGCCAGTCCTGGACGTTCGGCTCGCTGCTGATCGCTCTCGTGCTGACCCTGCTGGGACGGACGGTGCTGCGCCGCCACCTCTCGAAGGCCCGCGCCGAGGGCCGATGTCTGCGCTCGGTGCTCGTGGCCGGAGACGTGGAGGAGGTGCACGAACTGGTCTCCCGGGCCGACTGCCTCCGGCGCGCCGGATGGCAGGTCGACGGCATCTGCCTCGCCGTCGGCCGCGGCGCCGACTCCCTACCGGTGGCCATCGACGACATCCCCGTGCTCGGCACCGACGAGATCGTCCTGGCCGTCGCCGAGCAGCACAACTTCGAGGCCGTCGCGCTCCTCCCCTCCGGTCGATGGCCGCACGCACGGACGCGCAAACTCAGCTGGGACCTCGAGAAGATCGGTGCCGAACTCCTCATCGCCCCCGTGCTCATGGACGTCGTCGGCCCACGCCTGCACATCTCCCCGCTCGAGGGGCTACCCCTGTTGCAGATGAGTGCCCCCAGTTACAGCGGCCCGGCCTGGATCGTGAAGAACGTCTTCGACAGGGTCCTCGCGGTGCTGATCCTGATGGTGATCGCGCCGGCACTGCTCGCCGTCGCGATCGCGATCAAGGCCGGCAGCAGAGGGCCGATCCTCTTCCGTCAACAACGGGTGGGACGCGGCGGAACCCCGTTCACGATGTACAAGTTCCGCAGCATGGTCGTCGGCGCCGACGAGCACAAGGACGACATCGCCGATCACGACATCGGTGCCGGGGTGCTGTTCAAGGTCCGCGAGGACCCGCGGGTCACCAGGGTCGGCCGCTTCATCCGGCGGTACTCGCTCGACGAACTGCCGCAACTGTTCAACGTGGTCAAGGGCGACATGTCGCTCGTCGGCCCGCGCCCACCGCTCGAATGCGAGGTCGCCCGGTACGGAGAGGACGGCGCGGCGCGGCGGCTGTTCGTCAAACCGGGTGTGACGGGACTGTGGCAGGTCAGCGGACGCAGCAATCTGTCCTGGGACGAGTCGGTACGGGCCGATCTGCGGTACGTCGAGAACTGGACCTTCATGCTCGACCTGTCGATCCTGCGTCGCACCATCCGGGCGGTCCTCAGCGGGGACGGCGCGTATTGAGGGACATCGCTGCCGAAACAACGGTGGAGTCCGACCCCTCGCGGATTCCACCCTCCGAGGCCGGCGCCGACGATCAGGCGGGNCGGCGCCGGTGCGCCTACATGGGGTTTTCGTCCCGTATGGAATATGGAGGGGTGCCGTCCGATCGAGAACCCCGACGCTGGCTGTGGCCGGTGGTCCTGCTCAGTGCGCTCGTCGCCGTCGTCTTCGTGGCGGTCGAGTCCGCTCTGCACTCACCCCGGCGACCGTCCGTCGAGATCCCCGACGGCGTCCCGCCGGCACCCGGTCTGCCCGTTCCGCCCATCGACGTGAACGGTCCCGGCCGCACAGCAGCACAGCTCGCCGACTGGGCCGAATCACAATCCCGCGAACTGGGCATCCCCACCACGGCCCTCGAGGCATACGGGCACGCGGCGGCCGTCCTGGCCGTCGGCACCCCCGACTGCGGCCTGTCGTGGACGACCCTCGCCGGCATCGGCAACGTGGAGAGCAGTCACGGACGGTTCGGCGGCGCGTCCCTCGGATCCGACGGCAGCGTCTCACCGCCCATCCGGGGTGTCCCGCTCGACGGCACCCGGGGCAACGCCGAGATCCGCGACACCGACGGTGGCAGCCTCGACGGCGACCCGGTGCTGGACCGGGCGGTCGGGCCGATGCAGTTCATCCCCGAGACCTGGGAACGGTGGGGTGTCGACGCGAACGGCGACGGCATCGCCGATCCCGACAACATCGACGACGCGGCCCTGACCGCGGGTCGCTATCTGTGCGCCCGCGGGGGCGACCTGACCACCGCTGAGGGCTGGACGAACGCCCTGATGGCCTACAACCGGTCCACCGAATACCTGATGCTCGTCCGCGACCGCGCCGCCGCCTACGGCGTGGGAGTGCGGCCGTAGACAGTACCGCGCCGGGCCTCGAGCGCGCCTGTGCCTCACACGCAGGTCGCGACCGTTAGGCTGTCCCCAGCGTGCAGACACCGCAGCGTGACAGTCCATCGAAGGAGAATCAGCCAGTGGCCATCATTGAGCAGGTAGGAGCCCGCGAAATCCTCGACTCCCGTGGCAACCCCACGGTCGAGGTCGAGGTGCTGCTCGAGGACGGAAGTTTCGCCCGCGCTGCAGTGCCGTCGGGCGCCTCCACCGGCGAGCACGAGGCCGTCGAGCTGCGTGACGGCGGCGAGCGTTACCTCGGCAAGGGCGTAGAGAAGGCCGTCGAGGCCGTCCTCGCCGAGATCGGCCCGGCCATCATCGGCCTCGACGCCACCGAGCAGCGCACCGTCGACCAGGCCCTCCTCGACGCCGACGGCACCCCCGACAAGGGCCGCCTCGGCGCGAACGCCCTGCTCGGCGCATCGCTCGCCGTCGCGAAGGCCGGTGCGGAGTCGTCCGGACTCGAGCTGTTCCGTTACGTCGGCGGCCCGAACGCCCACATCCTTCCCGTTCCGATGATGAACATCCTCAACGGTGGCGCCCACGCCGATACGGGCGTCGACGTCCAGGAGTTCATGGTCGCCCCGATCGGCGCCCCGACCTTCAAGGAATCCCTCCGCTGGGGTGCCGAGGTCTACCACTCCCTCAAGTCCGTGCTCAAGAGCAAGGGCTTGGCCACCGGCCTCGGCGACGAGGGCGGCTTCGCCCCCGACGTCGCGGGCACCAAGGCCGCGCTCGACCTGATCAGCGAGGCCATCGGTAAGACCGGTCTGAAGCTGGGCAGCGATGTCGCGCTCGCACTGGACGTCGCGGCCACCGAGTTCTACACCGAGGGCACCGGCTACAAGTTCGAGGGTCAGAACCGGACGGCCGCCGAGATGGGCGCCTTCTACGCCGATCTGCTCGGCCAGTACCCGCTGGTCTCCATCGAGGATCCGCTCAGCGAGGACGACTGGGAGGGCTGGGTCGCGCTCACCGAGGAGATCGGCGACAGGATCCAGCTCGTCGGCGACGACCTGTTCGTCACCAACCCCGAGCGCCTCGAGGACGGCATCGTCAAGGGCGCCGCGAACGCGCTGCTCGTGAAGGTCAACCAGATCGGCACCCTCACCGAGACCCTCGACGCCGTCGACCTCGCGCACCGCAACGGCTACAAGACGATGATGAGCCACCGCTCCGGCGAGACCGAGGACACCACCATCGCCGATCTCGCCGTCGCCGTCGGCAGCGGACAGATCAAGACCGGCGCGCCCGCCCGCTCCGAGCGTGTCGCCAAGTACAACCAGCTGCTGCGCATCGAGGAGTCCCTCGGTGACGTCGCTCGCTACGCCGGCGAGCTCGCCTTCCCGCGGTTCTCCGTCGAGGGCTGATCGCCGGCATGAGTCAGCGCGGTAGATCCCGTCCCGGAGCGAGGCGCACCCGCACCGAGGGTGTGTCGGGCGTCCGGCGTCCGGGCCGGGTCCGGCCCACGGGATCTACCGC
>NZ_JBKFBA010000002.1:283240-324584 GCF_053345925.1 Rhodococcus sp. C26F | reverse complement strand
GCGAGGACCCCGTTCATTCGTCGCCCGGTCGCGGCCGCCCCGGTGGTTCGGGGCGAGCCCGCCCCACCCGGGTCGGCGCGCCCCGCGACTCCCGCCGCCCCCGCACCGAACGCACCGTCCTGGGCCTGTCCACCGGCCGCGCCGTGGTGCTCGCCCTCGTCGTGTGTGGTCTCGCGCTCACCCTCGCGGTGCCGCTGCGCACCTACGTGAGCCAGCGTTCCGAAGCCGAGCAGCTCGCCGCCGAACGCGTGCAGCTCGAACAGGAGATCGCGGCCCTCGAGGAACAGAAGGCCCGCATGGAGGACCCGGCCTGGGTCCGCGCCCAGGCCCGCGAGCGACTGCGGTTCGTCGTCCCCGGCGACATTCCCTACCAGGTGCAACTGCCGGGCGACGCCCCGCCCGAACGCGAGGAGCGCGAACCCGAGCGGCCGACGACCGGCGCCTGGTACAGCGACCTGTGGTTGTCGGTCTCCGAACCGGCACCCGAACCCGAGCCCGAACCCGTGCCGCAGCAGATGCCTGTGGCACCCCCAGAACCAGGAGATGTCCCCGGGTGACCGATCACGTCACGCAAGAAGACCTCGACGCCGTCGCCGCCCAGCTCGGGCGCGAACCCCGCGGCGTCCTGGCCATCGCCTACCGTTGCCCCGACGGTGCGCCCGGAGTGGTGAAGACCGCGCCCAAGCTGCCCGACGGCACGCCCTTCCCGACGCTCTACTACCTCACCGACCCGCGCCTCACGGCCGAGGCGAGCCGACAGGAATCGGCCGGGGTCATGAAGGAGATGACCGAGCGTCTCGGCACCGACGAGGAACTGGCTGCGGGCTACCTGCGCGCCCACGAGTCGTACCTGGCCGAACGCGACGCGATCGAGTCGCTCGGCACCGGCTTCACCGGCGGCGGCATGCCCGAGCGCGTCAAGTGCCTGCACGTGCTGATCGCCCATTCGCTCGCGAAGGGACCGGGCGTCAACCCGCTCGGCGACGAATCCGTCGCACTCGCCGCCGACGCCGGTCTGCGTGGCACGGCGATCCCCGCCGACTGGCCCACCTACGCCGAGCTGCGTGGAGAAGAACAGTGAGGGTCGCGGGAATCGACTGCGGCACCAACTCCATCCGCCTGCTGATCGCCGACATCGCGGAGGACGGCACTCTCACCGACGTCACCCGCCTCATGAAGGTCGTGCGGCTCGGACAGGGCGTCGACGCCACCGGTCGTCTCGCACCCGAGGCGATCGAACGCACGCGGGTCGTGCTGGTGGAGTACGCCGACCTGATCCGCGAGACCGGCGCCACCGCCGTTCGCATGGTTGCCACCTCGGCCACGCGCGACGCGAGCAACCGTGAGGACTTCTTCGCGATGACCCGCGAAGTGCTCGGTGCCGTGATTCCCGGGGCCGAGGCGGAGGTCATCACCGGCGACGAGGAGGCGCGTCTGTCCTTCGCCGGCGCTGTCGGCGAACTCGACTCCGCGCGTGGTCCTTTCGTTGTCGTCGATCTCGGTGGTGGTTCCACCGAGGTAGTTCTCGGCGACGCCGACGGTGTGCACGCCGCCTACTCCACCGACATCGGCTGCGTCCGGCTGACCGAGCGGTGCCTGCACGACGACCCGCCGACCGCGGAGCAGGTCGCCGCGGCACGGGAGGTCGCGGCGGACAAGATCCGCGAAGCGCTCGAACGGGTGCCGGTCGAGCAGGCCCACACCTGGGTGGGTGTCGCGGGCACCATGACCACCCTCGCCGCGCTCGCCCTCGAACTCGACGAGTACGACTCCGAGAAGATCCACCTGTCGTCGGTGCCGTTCGACCGCCTCCGCGAGGTGTGCGACGGTCTGGTCGCCGCGACCCGCGAGAAGCGCGCGGCGCTCGGCCCGATGCACCCCGGCCGCGTCGACGTCATCGGTGGTGGCTCGATCATCACGATGGTGCTCGCCGAGGAACTCGGTCGCCGAGCCGGCATCGCCGAGCTGGTCGTGAGCGAGCACGACATCCTCGACGGCATCGCTCTCTCCGTCGCCCGCTAGTTCACCGATTCGTGTGGGTTCGACCCCGGTTTCCGGGGCTCGATCCACACGAATCGGAGAATGTGTGGTTGACTGGGACTCGGTCGAAGTTTTTGTTCGCGTCTTGTCCACGCTCGCAAATCCTTGTTGCGGGCGGTTGGTTCTCCTTTCGGAAGTCACCGCATGTGATGGCGGCCTCGCTCCACCGAACTCACGGCGGAGCTCGAGTAACACGACAGAAGGAGACAGACATGGCAGAGGGAATCGTGAAGTGGTTCAACGCCGACAAGGGATTCGGCTTCATCGCCCCCGAGGACGGCAGCGCTGACGTGTTCGCGCACTACTCGGAGATCCAGTCGGGCGGCTACCGCAGCCTCGACGAGAACCAGCGCGTGCGCTTCGAGATCGGCCAAGGTGCCAAGGGTCCCCAGGCCACCGGTATCACCGTGATCTGATTCGACCTCCCGTCCCCCAGGGGATCCGAGACACCATCAGGCCCGCCTCGTCATTCGAGGCGGGCCTGATGCATGTCCTGGCCGGATCGGTGAAAACGATTACGGCGACCGGAAATCCCGTCAGGGCACCGTGAAACGAGTGGTGAACCGGGCAGGGTCGAGATAGGTCGTGTTGAGGTCGTCGGTGGTCACCGTCATTCCCGCATCGCCGGAACCGATGTCGATACTGATCTGTCCGCTGGGAGCGTGCCCGGGTTCGCCGGGAGCCGACGTCAGCTCGAGGGCGCGTACGCCGTTCCTTTTGCTTCCCCAGTGGTTGACGAATGCGGTGATGGTGCACGAACCGCCGAAGAACGTCGACCAGGACAGATCGACGAGGATCGTTCCCGGTCGAGCGTGTGGCGCGAACACGTGGCCGGTCAGCTGCCCGCTGCACGGTACCGAGTGGTCCCGCCCCAACGAGTATGTGGTCGGCAGGGGAACGAACTCCTGGTGGCGCGCGGACGCCGTGCCCGGAAGAACCGCGAGCAGGGCAAGCGACATGCCGACCGCGAACGTCCGACGGAATCGTCGTCCGGTCACGCTCCGAGCGGTGTTCATACCGTCCCGCAGTTCGACGACGGCGCGACGCCGGCGAATCGGCCGTCGAGGAAGTCCAGTGCACCCGGCAGGCCGATCACGGCGGCAGTGATGTGATCGGGACTCGGCACGAGCTCGGTCCGCACCGCCACCCCGGCGTCGCAGTACCTGCGCAGCGTCGTGGAGATCGCATCGAGAGGAATCAGCACGTCGGTCGGTGAATGCCACTCGTACACTGGGGCATTCGGCACCGTCGCGACCTTCTCGACGCTGTTCTCCATCAGCACCTCCTGCACGGTCGGGCTGTCGAGCAGGGCAAGGCCCGCCGCCGCGTCGGCGACGTCGGCCATGCTGCGACCGGCACCGGCGAGCAGGATCTCGTTGGTGCACGCGTTGGCGATGCGGTCGCGCAGTTCCTGCCCCGCACCGTTGAGCTGCTCGCTGACCGGCATGCGGTCCGGGTACTCACGTTCGAGGCCGAGGGCGGCCGCCATCGCCAATCCGAAGGCGGGATGAGCGGATTCGCCGAGTTCCCGGGCCATCTCGCCGATGTCCATCGGGACGCCACCGTAGGCGGAGCCGACGATCGGGATCTCGGGCGCGTAGGTCGGGGCGAGTGCTGCGGCCATCGCCGTCGCCATCCCGCCGCCGGAGTAGCCGGCGATGCCGACCGGGCTGTCGGCGAGTTCGAGCGGTGCGTAGCGTTGCGCGGCCCGGATGCCGTCGAGGGTGATCTGCCCGCCGACCTTCGCGGCGCCGTAGGCGCTGTTCGGTCCGAGATGATCGGGAACGGCCAGCGACCAGCCGCGCTGGATCGCGATGAGCAGGCCGGGGGACTCCCGGATCCCTCGCAGTGGGTTCGGTGCGTACAGCGCCGTCGACGGCGCGCACTCGAGTCCGAGTGCGTTGATGATGGCCTGGTACGAGACGAGCGGACGACCCGGCGCCCCACCCTGAGGGGACAGCACGGTGGTCACGGCGGAGATCGGTTCGCCGGCGGAGTTCGTCGACCGGAACTTCAGCTGGACGGCGTCGGTGCCGGGGAATCCGAGCGGCGGCGGAACGACGCGCGCGGCGAGGACGTCACCGGGCTGCCGATCGGCGATGTCGTCCGGGGTGCTGTAGAAGGAGTCGTTCACGGACGCGGGGTAGACGATGCCTTCGGCCTGTGCGGAGGGTGCGGCCACCAGGCTCGGCGTCGCTGCCAGGGCCATGACGGCTACCGCGGTGGCGAGTCGCCCGGTCAGTGGGCGTGCGGTCGTGAAGCGCATCCGTTGTCCTTCTCTTCGTGCCCGGTCCACGACCCGGCTGTCCGCTGTGTACTTGTGTCCCCGCAGGATGTCGGCCGGAAATCGAGGTGCGTTACAGCCCGGTGTGGAGCACACTCGAAGTCGGATCCGAGGAGGTCGAGGAGCAATGAGGATCGAAGCGTACACGGCCGAACGACGAAGCGACATACTCGATCTCTCGATCCGGGCCTGGCGTCCCGTCTTCGAGCTGTACCGGCCCGCCGTCCCGGCCTTCGTCTACGACTCCTTCTATCCGAACGGCTGGGAGTCGCGGCAGATCGACGATCTCGGCAGGGTCCTCGACGACGAACCCGAGTCGGTCCATCTGGCCGTCGACGGCGACGAGCTGCTCGGCTGGGTGTCGGTGCGCGTGCACCCGGAGGACAGCATGGGGGAGATCCACGTGCTCGCCGTCGACCCACGTCATCAGCGCAAAGGCGTCGCGTCGGCGTTGATGAACCACGCCGACGACCTCGTCCGCGCCGCCGGGATGACCATGACGATGGTCGAGACGGGCGGTGACCCGGGCCATGCCGGCGCGCGCGCCGTCTACGAGGGCGCCGGATACGAACGCTGGCCCGTCGCACGGTACTTCAAGAATCTCGCGCCCCGGCGCGGTAGTGGACAGTCGTGAACGCTAATGTGATCCCCACGCCCCTATAGCCCAATTGGCAGAGGCAGCGGACTTAAAATCCGCCAAGTGTGGGTTCGAGTCCCACTGGGGGCACAATTCCGGGGTCGCCCGATGCATTCGCTACCTCTCTTGCCATCCGCTACAGCGCATTGCCGTAGCGGATGGAGATTCTTGTAGCGGATGGATGACCACAGCTCGGAGGTGCGCTACGCCTCCACAGGCAGCTGCGGAGCGCTCCGGGCCCGGAGCTGCTCGGCGCGTCCGTTCATCAGGTAGCCGGTCATCTCCGGATGCGTCGACAGGTAGAACGCGCCGTCGGCCGCCTGGGCGAAGATCCGTTCCGCCGCTTCCAGAGCGGGCATCGCGCTCTCACCGACCTTGAACATTGCCTCGCGCTCGAGTGCACCGGCTTCCGAGTCCCCGCCGGCCCGCTCGAAAATCCTGCTGACCACCGGGCCGGGCAGAACCGCCGCGACGGTGATGTCGTATCCCGCCGCCTCGACCTCCAGTTTCAGGCACTCGGTCAGAGCGAGCGTCGAGTGCTTGGACACGATGTAGGGCGCCTGACGCGGGGCTGCTCCGATCCCGCCGATGGACGACAGATTCCAGATGTGCGCCGGAACGCCGGCCTCCGCCATGCGCGGGACGACGGACCGCACGCCGTTGAACACACCCGTGACGTTGATGTCGAGAACGCGCTGCCACTCCTCGGCGGACACTTCCCACAGGTAACCGAACTGCTCGACACCCGCGTTGTTGATCGCCAGGGTGACCGGGCCGAGAGTGTCGTAGACGGTCGCGAAGAACGCGTCGACGGATCCGGCGTCGCGCACGTCGGTGTGCACCGCGATCGCCTCGGTTCCGGATACGACGAGATCGTCCGCCACCGCTCGGGCCGCTTCGATGTCGATGTCGGCGATGGCCACCTTCATGCCCAGCGACGCGCCGTAGCGGGCGAGTCCTTCCCCGACGCCCGAACCACCGCCCGTGACAGCCAGGACCCCGCCTGCGAATACTGAATGTGCGTCGGTCATGAAGTGCTCCTCTACGTCGATACTTCCCGGTGGTGACGAGTCATTCTGCCGATACTCGTATCCGCTGCGCACGAGCGGGTTCCGGCCGCCACGTCGAACACATCCGCTACCGTTCTCGTCATTCGCCACGGCAAATTGCTGCAGCGGATGGCGAATCTTGTAGCGGATGCACTGTCGGCGGACAGTTCGACCCGCGACTACCCAGAGGGAATCCTCCGCTGATCCTCGTGACGTGAGCGGTGCAGGACCTCCATGAGCTCGTGTTCGAGCGCTACGAACTCGCTCGACACGCACGTCTCCAGGGTTCGAGGCCGGGGCAGGTGCACACGCACCTCGTGCTGCACCCGCGTCGGTCGCGGACCGAGGACGACGACCCGATCGGACAGCAACACCGCCTCCCGCACGTCGTGCGTCACCATCAGCACCGTCCAGCGATGCTGCTGCCACACCTGCTGCAACCACAATTGCATCTCGGTGCGGGTGAGTGAATCCAGTGCGCCGAACGGCTCGTCGAGCAGGAGCACGTCGCGTCCCTGCAGCACCGTGCGTGCGAGCGACGCGCGTTGACGCATACCGCCCGACAGTTGGTGCGGCGCAGCGTCCTCGAATCCGGTCAGGCCGAAGGTCGGCAGCAGTTCGCGGGCGCGGGCACGAGCGTCCGATCGCTGTACGCCCTGCACCTCGAGCCCGAGTGTGCAGTTGTCGAGCACCGTCCGCCACGGGAAGAGCAGGTCCTTCTGGGGCATCAGCGCGACCCGCCCGGGTGCGGCGGGAGAGCCGCCGACGAGAACCTCACCGGTGTCGGGCTGTTCGAGTCCCGCGACGATCGAGAACAACGTCGACTTGCCGCAACCGCTCGGTCCGATCAAGGACACGAATTCACCGGGCTCCACGGAACAGTCGATGCCGTCGATCACCGCCCGGTCGCCGTACGCCTTGTGGACCGATGCCATCGTCACCGCACTCATGTCGCATCCTCCGTGAGTGCCCACGGCGCGACCACCCGTTCGACGACGTAGGTCAGCGCGTACAACGTGAGCGATAGAACGGCGGTCACCAGCACGGCTGCGAGCACGAGATCGGTGCGGAACGAATTCTTCTGTGTACTCATGTATATGCCCAGGCCGGATGTCGCGCCGACGTATTCGGCAAACACCGCGCCCACTACGGCGTAGGTGATCCCGATCCGCAGGGCGGTGAAGAAGCGGGGGAGCGCGGACGGCAGGCGCACGTAACGAAACTGCTGCCACCGTGACGCGCCCATGCTGCGCAGCAACGCGCCCGCCTCGCGGTCGGCCGCCGCGAACCCTTCGAGCAGTCCGATCGCGACGGGGAAGAACGTCACGAGCGCGATGACGAGGATCTTCGGCAGCAGTCCGAATCCGAACCAGATGATCATCAAGGGCGCGATCGCGATGATCGGCAGGGTCTGCGACACCACGAACAACGGCACGAAGGCCCGCCGCAACCACGGCGAGAAGTCCACGGCGATGGCGAGCACCCACGCGAGTGCCAGCGACACGGCGAAACCGACGAGGGTGACCTGAAGGGTGGACCAGGCGTGCCCGGCGATGTCGACCCGATGTGTCCACCCTTGCGTGAGAACGCGTGCGGGGGACGGCAACACCTGCGGACGGATACCGCTCACCACGACGTACGACTGCCAGATCGCGACCAGCGCCCCGGCGACGAGCAGGGCGGGAAGGAGTCGACGTGCGCGGCCGGTGCTATCGGTCTTCGAGGTAGTCATCGGTGACATAGGTCGACCAGTCCGGCTCGGTCGTCAACGGGCTGCCATCGGGTCCGGACAGCAGGCCGTTCTCGTAGAGGAATCGGGCGTAGCCCGACCATTTCCCGGCGTCGAGGACTCCGACGGCACCGGAGGCGTCGCGCATGTAGTCGGCGGCGAGCAGGCGCTGGCTCTCGTAGACGAGTTCCTCGTCGGGGAAGGCCCCGGGATTCGCCTCGATCAGGGCCCGGGCTCCACGATCGGGGTCGTCGGCGGCGATCCGGTAACCCTGGTGCAGCGCCTGCACGAAAGCGCGTGCCTGCTCCGGGTTCTCCGTCATCCAGTCCTCGTTGCCATCGACGACGATCGCGTACGCGTCGGGGAAGCCGTAGTCCGTGAAGCGGAAGTACCGCATGGGCAGGCCGCGGCGCTCGGCCTCGAGACCCTCCCACGCCAGGTACGACACGGTGAAGTCGGCGGTCGACGAGTAGACGGCCTCGTACGATGACGTCCCGAGCGTCACCTCCTCGAACTCCCCGCGACCACCGTCGTTGCGGATCACCTCGGCGAGCATCTCGTCCTCGCCGGGGTTCGCGAAGCCCGCGAAGGTCTTGCCGTCGAGTTCCGCCGGCCGCGTGATGTCGGGGTTGTCGCCCCGGACGGCGATCCCCGTCGCCCAGTGCTGCAGGGGTGCGAGGACCGCGAGGGTCCGGGACCCGGATGCCCTGGCGATGGTCGAGGTGGCATGCGTCGAGATTCCGAACTCGGCGCTCCCGGCGTCGACGAGGGTGTCGGGCGTCGCGTTGTTGTACGGCAGGATCTCGACGTCGAGCCCTGCATCGGCGAACAGGCCCTCCTGCTGCGCCACGTACAGCCCGGTGTGATTGGTGTTGGGCGTCCAGTCCAGCGCGAATCGGATGGTGTCGCTCTCGGAACCGGACGAGCACCCGACGACCGCGGTGAGCGCGGCGACGAGGGTGAGCAGTCCGGCGAGAGATCGCCGCGCGTTCACTGCGCGGATCGGGAACGGAACGGCGTGTGGACAAGCATGGCCATGTCGGGACATCCCTTCGTCAGCATTACCTGATGAGGTTCGACGGGTGTGTTCTCAGCCCCGCTCGTGCGGAGCACCCCGTGTCACTGGCGACCCTAGCACTGCGGCTTCCAGGCACCCCCGGGACGGCGGCAGAACGAACGCGTGACACGAAGTTACATAAATGCCCAGGTCGCGGCATTACCCTCACGTTTCACCCGTAGCGGAAGAGTCGAAGGTCCCTTCCTTCTGCTGTTTCCGTGAATCCGAACCCCTGTCGCTCGAGGCGGGACCGAAGACCGGCCACGTGCGACCGGTTGGCGTATCTGCGGTGGCAATCGGCGGACGGCCCGGAGAGTTCGGCCGACGCCGACCGGGTGCTCGTCGCCCAACCCGGGATCCTCGAGGGAGCGGGTGCGCTCGAGAGCGTCGCACGCAACACCGTCCTCACTGCCGCCGCTCGCGGTTGCCACATCGAGTTCTGGGCACTGGACCGACGATCGAACTGCCTCGAAGACCACACAGGTGTGCAGGCGGCACTGCGGACGGGGTCGCTCGACACGGCGACCGACTACTCCTTCCACGGCGCCGAGATCGATGGGCGGCGATTCGCCGGCCACGCGACCGTCACCGACGTCGCGTGGCTCTCGCGCGCCGGACTCGAACAGACGCTGCGCGACCAGTGCGAGCTGTTGCGCCACGAACTTCCCGGCCCGGCCCGGCCCTGCGGAAGCGGAAAGTGTTGTGCGGCGGACATTCTCTCGGCAGTTTCATCACCGGCAATTTCGCGGAATGGGATTTCGGCGGAGTTTCCGTCACCACCGACGACGCCGGCACCGTTCGATGCGCTGTCCGGATCGATCTCGACGGCGCCCCCGGTGCCGGCACTTCCCGCGGTCGTCAATCCCGAGGCGACGAATCTG
Organism: Rhodococcus sp. C26F; assembly: GCF_053345925.1. Classification (NCBI taxonomy): domain Bacteria; kingdom Bacillati; phylum Actinomycetota; class Actinomycetes; order Mycobacteriales; family Nocardiaceae; genus Rhodococcus; species Rhodococcus sp. C26F. Next base: position 314,907 of record NZ_JBKFBA010000002.1, on the reverse strand, counting down.
CTCGCACTCACCGGACTCGCGGCGCGACTCGCCCCGGACGGCACCGACGGAATCATCCCGCGGATGCCCGACAACCCGAACGTCGACTCGACGCTGCGGACACTGTTGTCGAGGGATTGCGCGATGTTCGCGACCGGCGACCCGGACGTGCGGACGTTGAACGCGACCACCGAGGCGGTGCTGGGCGATCCTCGACGACAATTCGCAACCACTGGGATTCCTGCAGGCGAGCGTCGGGGTTCATCACCGGTGCGCCCGTGCACGACAAGCTGTTTCCCGTTCCCAGCACTCCGGAGGTGCTCGGGGGGCTGTTCGGTGACGCACCCAAGGCGTCACCGGAGGTCTTCACCGATCCGGGAGTCGTCTACCGGTGGCTCGACTACGACGAGGTGGGCACGGCGTCGTCACCCGACGAAGCGTGGTACACCGATCGGGGGAGCGAGGTGACGTCGATCGCGGAGCTGGCGCGGAATCCGTCGGAGCCACCCCTGGATTTCACCGAGTGGTACTTCCCACCGAAGCTTCCGTTCGATCTGGCGTCGGCGACCCGCAGGCGTCGCAGGCACTGGCCGACTTCGCGGCCGGATGAGGCGGGATCAGGCGCCGCGGGCGGAGAAGATCGAGGTGTAGTCGTGCGGGCCGCTGACCTCGGCGACAGCCGTGACGGGTTCGATCTCGGCGTCGGCTTCCGGAGTGGTGGGCGCGAGGAAGAGGGGATTGTCGAATTCTTTGTTCTGGCTCATGGCCGTCCTTTCGGGTGCGGCCGGGTAGACCCCGGCCGTGGGGCAGTGCGAAGAAGAGGGGCCGCGGTACACGCGGCGGGGAACTCTCACGTCCGGTTCGGAACCTTCGGGCACCGAGGTGCGAGGTTGCTCATCGTATGCGAGCCGAACGATGACCCCACCCTACACCAGAAGGTTCGCCCGACGTTTGATCGGCGAGTCGCGTGGGAAGACACTCGGCATGGCTACCTACAGAGTGATCGACCCGACCGGGAACGTCGTGGACACCAAGGAAATCGAGAGCGCGGACGACGCGCACGCCTGGTTCGTCGACCAGCGCGCCGACAACAGCGAACTCGGCTGGCGCATGGAGGCACAGAACGAACAGGACGGTACCTGGCACTTCTTCGACGACACCGAGGGCACCTCGAAGTAGGACCCACAGACACGCGCGGTGCCGGTAGTCGAAACTACCGGCACCGCGCAGTTCGTGACTACTTCTTGAAAGCGTCCTTGACGTGCTCTGCGGCATCCGAGATCTTGTCGCCGGCCTGCTTCAACCCGCTGGAGGTCTGGTCGCCGCGACCCTCGGCTTCGAGATCACGATCACCGGTCGCCTGACCGGTGTTCTCCTTGATCTTGCCGCCTGCTTCTTCTGCCTTGTGCTTTGCCTTGTCGACGAAATCGGCCATGGGTCCTCCTCTGTCATCGAACGTTGCCCCTACGGAGTACCCGACCCGAACCGAGCGAAACCGAACACGGCGTACTCGTCCGTGTCAGACTTCGACAACAGACAGCCAGGAGGAGATCGATGTCGCATCCCACCAACCCCGGGCCCGAGGGCGACGAACCGATCGGTGACGCCCCGGACGCCGACCCCGAACTCGTCCGCGACGGTCCCGTGCAGCGCCGTCGATCCGCCGGGGCGGTGATCGCCGCCGTCGCGGTGGTCGTCGTGATCGTCGTGCTGCTCGTCGTCCTCCTCTGAGCGCGGCGAAGAATCACAACCAGTCCCGCTTCTTGAACAGCACGTACAGCACGATCGCCGACACCACGATGATCGCGACTCCGGTGAGCATGCCCCACCACTCGCCGAAGCCGGGATAGGGCACGTTCATGCCGTACCAACCGGTCACGGCGGTGGGGACCGCGATGATCGCGGCCCATCCCGTCAGTTTCTTCATCACGATGTTCAGGCGGGCGTCCTGCAGCGACAGGTTCGTCTCGAAGACGGTGTTCACCATCTCGCGGAGCGACTCCGTCCACTCGGTCGCGCGCATCACGTGGTCGTACAGGTCGTTGTACGAGCTGTCGAGTTCGGGATGGCGGTTGTTCTCGGCGCGGGTGCGCATGACCGCGTTGATGATTTCGCGCATCGGCAGCACCACTCGCCGAAGTTGCACGAGTTCCTTGCGGAGACGGTAGACACGACGCTGGATGTACCGAGTGGACGCCTGATCCTCGAAGAGGCAGTCCTCGAGGTCCTCCGCGGCGTCGTCGAGTTCCTGAATGGTCTCGAACTGTCCGTCCACGACCGTGTCGAGCAGGCCGTGCACCAGCGCCCCGGGCCCGTACTGCAGCAGGTCCGAGTTCTCGTCCCACCGGCGCACCACTTCGTCGATGTCGAACGGGCTGCCGCGACGTACCGTCACGACGCCCCTGGGCAGGACGAACGCGGAGATCCGGGTGGTGTGCAACCGGGACTCGTGAGCCTGATCCTCGTCCTCGGAATCCGGATAGAGGTGTGTCGCGTAGACGGTGAGGAAGGTGTGCGTGGCGTAGCGGGTGGCCTTGGTCCGTTCTCCCTGCGCGAGCGAATCCTCGACCGCATACGGGTCGAGGCTCCATTCCTCGGCGAGTTCGAGCAGGTCCGCGTGCTCGGGATTCCACAGGTCCACCCACACGAGGGCGTCGGCGTCGGCGAGATGATCCGACACCGCGGAGAGGGGGAAGCCCTCGTCGACAAGCTTCCCGTCGGTCCATCGCCGGGTCCGGATAGGTCTGTCGTTTCGGTCCGTCACCTCGGCAGTGTCCCCGAATCCGAGGGGTTTCACACCACGGGACGATTCTCGTCCTCGGCGAGTCGTGCTGCGCGTTCGAGGAACTGCGCGTCGACCCGTGCCCAGTCGTCCGGCCACCGATCCTCCTGCATCCGTCGGTGGAGCGCCTCGAGGGCGCGAGTCGTCCGCGCGCCACCGTCCACGAGATAACACACCATCCCGCGTGACGCGCACTCTGCGGCCACCCACGCGAGCGTGCGTTCGGCCTCCTCCATGCGCCCGGCGGCGTGCAGACAGCTGACGAGGAGCCGTGTGGCCTGGAGGTGGGCGCGGGGACGCAGCCCCTCGGTGCGGCGTACCCACAGCTGCGCCCACTCCACTGCGTGTTCCGCGGCACCGGCTTCGTCGCTCTCGCAGAGCAGGCGGATGGCGGTGGCGTCCTCGAATTGGAGAGTGATCTCCACCGTGCCGTCCGGGTTCGGACGGTCGGAATCGGGCATCATCCGTGTGGGCCTTGGGATTGCACCCAATCCCAGTCGTATCCGCTCGTTCTCCAGCCGCGCCCGTAACCGGGGTAGGTTGTTGATCGCTGCTGCGCGCAGTCCCTCGTCCAGTAGTTTCGTGGCTGATTCCCGATCCCCGTGGACCATCTTCAGGCGCGCCGCGGTCGCGAAACGGGCGATCATGAAATCTGTTGCACCACCGTCTATTCCGAGAAGGTTGCTTTCGTCGAGCAGCGTCTCGGCTTCACCGGTCCGTCCCTGTTCGTAGAGCAGTTCCCCAAGCATCGCGGCGGCGAGCCGGCCCGAATGGGTGTGGATGCCGCCGTTGCGGCGCGCCCGTCGCAATGCCGTGCGGAAGTACTTCTCCGCTCCCTCGACGTCGAGTTGTTCGTTGACGGCGATACCGCACAGGCACTGTCCGTAAATCGCAGCGAAAGGGCCTCGGGTCTCGCGGTGGTAAGGGGCTGCCCATTCTTGCCGGCGCACCGCCGAATCGAAGTCGAAACGGAAGATGTCGGCATAGGATGCGAAGTCCGCGGCGGCCGAGACGACCCACGGGTGCACGGCCGACGGATGTTCGAGGCACGGGGTGACGAGTGCATCGATACCCTCGATCCGGTCGGAGTTCATGAGGATGGCGGCTTCGACCGCATCGGCCTCGAGGCTCAGTGCGTAGGGATCCTGCCCGGAGGTGACGCCCTGTTCCAAGAGTTCACGCACGGTGGCGAGTGTGCTGCGCGAGCGACTCAGTCGCTGCAGGGCTCCGTTCGCCCACGCCTGGGTGAGCAACAACCGCGGTTCGCGTGCGACGGCATGCGGGGGCAGCCTGTCGATCAGCGCGAGAAGGGGAGCGATGTGACCGTGCTCCATCATGTGCATACCGTCGGAGGCGAGTAGACCGACCGCGAAGTCGCTGTCGCCGGCCTTGAGTGCGTGATCGACGGCCTCGGGCAGGATGTGACGCCGGGCGAACCAGTCCGCGGCCGTGAGGTGCAATTCTGCGACCTTCTCGGGATGGTCACGTTCGAGACGCCGCCGCAGGAAGTCCAGGAACATGTGGTGATATCGGAACCAGACGCGTTCGTCGTCGACATGTCGGAGGAACAGATCGCGTTCCTCTGCCTCCTCGAGGATCGCTTGGCTGCGCGGATCTCCGGTCAACGCTGCGGCGAGGCTGCCGCTGACGGATTCGGTGATGCACGTCGACAGCAGGAACTCGTACATCCGCGGTTCGAGCGTGGACAGCACGTTGTCGGCGAGGAACTCTCCGATCGCGTGATGACGACCGGTAATATTCTCGATCATCCATGACGGATCGTCACTGTCACGCAACGACAACGATGCGAGTTGCAGTGCTCCGACCCAGCCCTCGGTAGTCCTGTTCAGGTCCTGCACGTCTTCGGGGGTCAAGTCGAGACCGCCTACGCCACGAAGGAACGAATCGGATTCATCCACGTCGAAACGCAGTGATTCCGAGTCGATTTCGATCAACTCATCTCGAACACGCATGCGACTCAAGGGGAGACCCGACCGGTTGCGACTTGTGACGACGAGTTGCAGATGATGGCAACCCTTGTCGAGCAGGAAATCCAGGGCTCCGATCGTCTCCGGCGAATTCACGCAGTGCCAATCGTCGATGAACACCGTTGTGGCAGTGTCGGATCGATGTAGATCGTTGATCAAGGTGGACAGTACGTAGCGCTCGGCGTTGTCGCCGTGTGCGTCGAGTATCTGCCCGAGTTGATTCGCCAGGGAGGGGCGCACCTGCTTCATCGCCTCGATCAGGTGCGCGAGGAACCACAACACGTTGTCGTCGTCGCTGTCGACCGTCAGCCAGGCGACGGGCACACCCTCGACGGCGAGTGCGTCCCGCCACTGGGCGGCCAGCGTGGATTTCCCGAATCCGGTGGGGGCGTGGACGGCGACGAGACGGCGCCGCTGTCCGGCCTGCAACAGCGCGATGAGCCGGCTGCGCTGGACGAGAGGGCGGGTGGTCGACGGTGGTCGGAATCGGGTGGACGGGGCGATCGTCGGGCCCGTGATGTCCGGCAATCCTTCCGAGGTAGGTCCCGTGAAGGGGAGATCCGGTGGGGTGGTGGGCGGAACGGCCGGGGGAGGACCGGGCAACGCCATCTCGTCGACCGGTAGGCCGTGAGCCCATTGGACGTCTCGGAGCAGATCGCCGAAGGCCGCCGCCGACTGCGGGCGGTCGTCGGGGTCGGCGGACATACCCAGTTCGAGCGCGGTGCACACGTCATCGGGGATGTCCTCGCCGCGCAGATCCGGAATCGGCTCCGAGGTGATGCGCAGGAACTGCGCGATGACTTTCTCTCCGTCCTTCCGCTCGAACGCGGCGTGCCCTGTGATGGCGGCGAACAGTGTGGAGGCGAGGCCGTAGACGTCGGACGCCGGTGTCGGAGCGCGACCGCGCAGCACCTCGGGAGCGGTGAACGCCGGGGATCCGGTGATCTCCCCGGTAACGGTCCGGAATGCGTCCCCGACGCGAGCGATGCCGAAGTCGGTCAGCTGGGGTTCCCCGTACTCGGTGAGCAGGATGTTCCCGGGCTTGACGTCGCGGTGCAGCACGTCGGACCGATGGGCCGTCTCGAGCGCCCCGGCCATCTTGACGCCGATCCGGATCACCTCGGGCCACGACAGCACGCCGTGGCGCCGGATGCGCGTGTCCAGCGAGTCGTGAGGGTGATAGTGCATCACCAGATAGGGCAGACCGTTGTCGATTGCACCGGCCTGCAACACGGTGACGATGTGCGGATGTCCCGACAGCCGCCCCATCGCCCGCTGCTCACGCAGGAACCGTTCGAGATCGACCGGATCCGGGGTTCGTCGCAGCACCTTCACGGCGACGCTCCGATCGAGTGCCTCCTGCCTGCATCGGTAGACCACACCGAAGCCACCGTGGCCGATCTCTTCCGCACCGGTGAAACCGGCAGCGTGCAATGCGCGCACGATGTCGGACTCGGCCACGTCGACGATCGGTGCGCTTTGAGTGGTGGCCGGATCGTTCTCGGACATCGGCGCAATCACCTCGGGGAGCTGTTTCCCCAGGATAGTCTCGAAATGTGCACGCCCGCTGCAGATCGTGCGTCGCCCCTGGTCTACCGTGGTCCGGCCGGACCACGGTGCCTCACCGGGAACGGGCAAACGACACTGCGACCAGAAGTGGGACATAGATGAAGAAGACTCTCGCGGCGCTGTTCGGTGCAGGTGTGGTCCTGCTTGCGGCGGCGTGCGGATCCTCGGACGGATCCGGCTCGGCCGAGGAGACCACCACCACGACGACCGCCTCGGCCTCGGCGGAGGCCGGCACCACGGGCACCACCGTCGAACTCGGCAAGAGCTACGAGGAGAACTGCGAGGCACTGCTGCCCTACCTCGACGAGCTCGAGGAGTGGGGCCAGGACCGCGCGGCAGCGGCCCAGGCCGTCGCCGACGCCCAGCAGCAGCTCCCGGCCTGGCAGGACCTCAGCGAAGAGGAACAGGCCGACACCCTGCGTGCCATCGAGAACGCCGGAAAGGGCGAGTGCTGACGGTCGAGTGTTGATCGACGAGATGTACGACAGGTTGAGGCGCTTCCCGGATGTGGAAGCGCCCAACCTGTTCGCCGTCGACGGGGCCGATCGCCTGCTCCTCGACGAAGCCGCCCCCGCACTGGAATCCGCAGCGCCGGGCACGATCGTGGTCGTCGACGACCAGTACGGCGCCCTGACCCTGGGTGCGGCCGTCCGGTTCGGCGCGGAGCGGATCCGGGTGCATCAGGACTCGGTGGTGGCCGAACGCGCGCTGGCTGTGAACGCCGAGCGTGAGGATCTCACCGACCGCTACCGTTCCTGCGGACTCGACGCGGACCTGCTCGCCGGTGCCCGAGTGGTACTGCTGCGTCTTCCCCGTTCGCTGTCGGCGCTCACCGAGATCGCCGAGACCGTGGCCCGCTACGCCGACCCCGAGGTCGTCGTGTTCGCCGGTGGCCGCGACAAGCACATCGGCCTTGCGATGAACGACGTCCTCGGCGCGTCCTTCGCCGAGGTCCGCGCGTCCCGGGGGCGGCAGAAGTCGCGGGTGCTCACCGCGCGCGGAGCAACGCCCGGACCGGCCTCCTATCCCGTCCGCGAGAGGCTCGACGAACTCGACCTCACCGTCGTCGCGCACGGGGCCGCCTTCGCCGGCCCGCGCCTCGACATCGGCACCCGCTTCCTCCTCGACCACTTCCCGAACCTCGACCTGCCTCGTAACGACACGGACGAGCAGCTCGCGGTGGACCTCGGCTGCGGCACCGGCATCCTCGCCGCGATGCTCGCCCGGCAACTGCCCGACGTTCGGGTGATCGCGACCGATCACTCCGCCGCCGCCGTCGCCTCCGCCGCGGAGACGGCCGCCGCGAACGGGCTCGCCGACCGGATCGACACGCTCCGCGACGATGCCGCGAGTTCGATCGCCGCCGGGTCGGTCGACCTGGTGGTGTGCAACCCGCCCTTCCACATCGGCGCCGCCGTGCACACCGGCGCGGCCCACAAGATGTTCGACGCCGCAGCCCGGATCCTCCGCCCGGGAGGACAGATGTGGACGGTCTACAACCGCCACCTCGACTACCGCCCCGCACTGTCGGGCATCGTCGGGCCGACCCGCGTCGAGGGCCGCAACCGGAAGTTCACCGTGACCAGGTCGGTACGGAGCCGGTAGAGTCCGATTAGTCCGAGCTTTCTCGACGATCGGGAACTCGTGAGGTCACTGCCTCGTTGAACGGACAGAAGCGACCACGAGAAGGGAAGTGCACGGTGCGCACCACCAGTAACCCGGTGTTCCGCAACCTGCCCAAGCAAGAGGGCGGCGGATACGCCACGTTCGGCTCTGCGACGGCGGGCGCCGCGCAGGCCACCCAGCAATTCGGGCAGCCGCAGACGGATCCGTGGGCACGTCCCACCGACCAGCGGACCATGACGATCGACGACGTCGTCACCAAGACCGGCATCACGCTCGGCGTGCTCGCCGTCTCGGCACTCATCTCCTACGTCCTGGTCAACTCCAACGTCGGCCTGGCAGCTCCGTTCGTCATCGGCGGCGGTCTGATCGGCCTCGTCCTGGTGCTGGTCGCGACGTTCGGCCGCAAGATGGACAACCCGGCGATCGTCCTCGCCTACGCGGTGGCGGAAGGCTTCTTCCTCGGCGCGCTGTCGTTCATGTTCACCGACATCACGTTCGGTGGCGCCGGCGGCGCGACCCTGATCGCGCAGGCCGTCCTCGGCACCTTCGGCGTGTTCTTCGGCATGCTCGTCGTGTACCGCACCGGCGCCATCCGCGTCACGCCGCGCCTGACCCGCATGATCGTCGGCGCCCTCGTCGGCGTCCTGGTCCTGGCGCTGGGCAACCTCATCGCCGGCTTCTTCATCGACGGTGGCCTGGGCCTGCGCGACGGCGGCCCGATCGCCATCATCTTCAGCCTCGTGTGCATCGGCATCGCGGCGTTCAGCTTCCTGCTGGACTTCGACTCCGCCGATCAGCTGATCCGCGCACAGGCCCCCGAGAAGGCCGCCTGGGGCGTCGCCCTCGGCCTGACCGTCACCCTGGTGTGGCTGTACGTCGAGATCCTGCGACTGCTCAGCTACTTCCAGAACGACTAGCAGTACGCCACGAAGACCCCGGACCACGGTCNGTCTTCGTCGTTTCGCAGAGGTTGTTTCCCAGGGGTGTTTTCCCTGGGGGTGTACACCGTCACCCTGCCGGAAAGCCACGACGTGGGAACATGGAGTCATGCGCATTGCGGATTCCGTCATCGACCTCATCGGAAACACCCCCCTCGTCAAGCTCAACACGGTGGTGAAACCCGGATCGGGGCTCGTAGCGGCGAAGATCGAATACCTCAATCCCGGCGGCAGCTCCAAGGACCGCATCGCGGTGAAGATGATCGATGCGGCCGAAGCGTCGGGCGAACTGAAGCCGGGCGGGACGATCGTCGAGCCCACCTCCGGCAATACCGGCATCGGCCTGGCCCTGGTCGCGCAGCAGCGCGGCTACAAGTGCGTGTTCGTGTGTCCCGACAAGGTCGGCGAGGACAAGCGCAACGTGCTGCGGGCCTACGGTGCCGAGGTGGTCGTGTGCCCGACCGCGGTCCCGCCGGAGCACCCCGACAGCTACTACAGCGTCTCCGACCGTCTCGCCCGTGAGCTCCCCGGTGGCTGGAAGCCGAACCAGTACTCCAACCCGGGTGGCCCGGCGAGCCACTACGAGACCACCGGCCCGGAGATCTGGAACGACACCGACGGCAAGATCACGCACTTCGTCGCGGGCGTCGGCACCGGCGGCACCATCTCGGGCACCGGCCGGTACCTCAAGGAGGTCTCCAACGGTGCGGTGAAGGTCGTCGGCGTCGACCCCGAGGGCTCGGTGTACTCGGGCGGCACCGGTCGGCCGTACCTCGTCGAGGGTGTCGGTGAGGACTTCTGGCCCTCCGCCTACGACCCGTCGATCCCCGACGAGATCATCGCCGTCTCCGACGCCGACTCGTTCGAGATGACCCGTCGCCTCGCCCGCGAGGAAGGCCTGCTCGTCGGCGGCTCGTGCGGCATGGCCGTCGTCGCCGCACTGCAGGTCGCCGAGCGTGAGGGCCCCGATGCGGTCGTCGTCGTGCTGCTGCCCGACGGTGGTCGCGGCTACATGTCGAAGATCTTCAACGACAAGTGGATGGCCAGCTACGGCTTCCTGCGCGCGCCGCTCGACGGCAAGCCCGACGATTCCACCGTCGGTGACGTGCTGCGCGGCAAGAGCGGCGACCTGCCCGACCTCGTGCACACCCACCCGTCCGAGACGGTGCGCGACGCCATCGAGATCCTTCGGGAGTACGGCGTCTCGCAGATGCCGGTCGTGGGTGCCGAACCGCCCGTCACCGCAGGTGAGGTGGCCGGTTCGGTCAGCGAGCGCGAACTGCTCAGCGCCGTCTTCGAAGGTCGCGCGAATCTCGCCGATCCGGTCGAGAAGCACATGAGCCCGCCGCTGCCGAACATCGGCGTGGGCGAGTCGATCGACTCCGCCACGAAGGCGTTCGGCGACACCGACGCGCTCATGGTGATCGACGACGGCAAGCCCGTCGGCGTCATCACCCGTCACGACCTGCTCGGATTCATCTCTCAAGGCCGATAGGACACAGATCTTCATGACAGACCAGAACCAGCACGGTTTCGCGACCCGCGCCATCCACGCCGGGTACGAGCCCGACCCCCAGACCGGTGCCGTCAACGTGCCGATCTACGCGTCGTCGACCTTCGCCCAGGACGGCGTCGGCGAGATGCGCAACGGCTTCGAGTACGCCCGCACCGGCAACCCCACCCGTCGTCCCCTCGAGGCGAACCTCGCCGCGCTCGAGAACGGCACCTACGGCCGGGCGTTCGGCTCGGGCATGGCTGCCACCGACTGCCTGCTCCGTTCGGTGCTGCGTCCGGGCGACCACCTCGTCATCCCCAACGACGCGTACGGCGGCACCTTCCGTCTCATAGACAAGGTGTTCACGCAGTGGGGGATCGAGTACACCCCGGCCGCGATCAACGACGCCGACGAGGTGCGCGCGGCCGTGCGCCCGAACACCAAGCTCGTGTGGGTCGAGACGCCCACGAACCCGCTGCTCAACATCGGCGACATCTCGGCGCTCGCCGACATCGCGCACGAGGGTGGTGCCAAGATCGTCGTCGACAACACCTTCGCGTCGCCGTACCTGCAGCAGCCGCTCACCTTCGGTGCCGACGTCGTGCTGCATTCGACCACCAAGTACATCGGTGGTCACTCCGACGTCGTCGGTGGCGCGCTGGTGACGAACGACGAGGAGCTCGACGCCGCCTTCGCGTTCCTGCAGAACGGTGCGGGCGCCGTGCCGGGCCCGTTCGACGCCTTCCTCACGCTGCGCGGCATCAAGACGCTCGCGGTGCGGATGGAGAAGCACTCCGACAACGCCGAGAAGCTCGTCGACTTCCTGTCGGGACACTCCGCCGTGACCAAGGTGCTGTACCCGGGTCTCGAATCGCATCCGGGCCACGAGTACGCGGCCAAGCAGATGCGTCGCTTCGGTGGCATGATTTCCGTGCGCCTCGCCGGCGGCCGCCAGGCCGCGCTGGACTTCTGCAAGCGCACCGAGATCTTCACCCTCGCCGAGTCGCTCGGTGGCGTGGAGTCGCTCATCGAGCATCCGGGTGCGATGACCCACGCCTCCACCGCCGGGTCGCTGCTCGAGGTCCCCGAGGATCTCGTCCGGCTGTCGGTGGGCATCGAGGATGCCGCCGACCTGCTCGCCGACGTCGAACAGGCGCTCGGCTGACACACCGGTCGTAGAAGACANAAGAAGGCGTCCCGAAGGGCGCCTTCTTCTCGTGTCGATCGGGAAAAACATCGACGCGTCGCCCTCCGTTTCGGAAGAGTCGGAGCCATGACCGTCGCCAACGCCGGCCGGCTGGGCCCGCGCCCGATCGAAGGCCGCCTGCGATGCGTGACGCGTGACGGCGACGTGCGGAAGGAACCGCATAGCCCCCGGAAGCACTGCCGGGCGCCGTACGATCACGTGGTGACGGACAGTGAACATCCCGAATCCGCCCTGTGGGACACCGTGCTCGACACGGTACGGCGCCACGGACCCATGACGATCGACGAGGTGGCCGATCATCTCGAGGAGCACGGATTCGGCTCGGCCGAGCAAGTGATGATCGATCTCGAACAGTCGGAACCGCATCCGCTGTTGATGTGGTTGTCCGACGACCGTGTCGCGGCGACGGATGCGCTGTTCGAGGGCAGGACGCTCACACACCGCCTCACCGCGGACGAACTCGACCGGCACGCGATCCCGGTCGACGACATCGAACCGCTCCTGCTGCTCGTCTCCGAGGACGACGAGTTCGATCTCGTGCAGCCCGGTGGATTCGAAGCTGCTGCCACGCAGAACGATCCGGATTCGGATGGGATCGTCCGCAAGGAGACGATCGTCTTTCCCGAAGGAGCCCTGTCGGGTCACGAGGCGGGAGACCTGCTCGCACTCACCGTGCGGGGCGGTCGCTCGTCGTTCGCTCCGGTCGACGACGAAGTCCGAAGTAGTGAGGCCGAATTCGTGCACGCGCTCGAACAGGCCATCGCCCGCGAGCAGGTGGCGAGCCTCGAGGGCGCCTTCCTCGACGTGCTCGCCGATGCGCCGGACGCGTTCTCCGCGCCGTCCCTGCCACTCGGGGAACTGCTCGCCGGAGCCGGTCTGGCCCGCAGCGGAGACCTGGTGGCACCGAACGGTTTCGACTTCGACGGATACTCCGACCGGGCGATGTTCGAGATCTATGCCGAACAGCTCGGGATCCCCGTCGACGCCGTGCCCGGCGTGGCCCTGTTCGCGTCGCTGGTCGAAGCCCTCGAACGCGGCGACGACGCCGAACTCGACGAGCGTTTCGCCGTGGGGAAATCCGGTCTGTACTCGGTGCTGTCCGATCCCGAGATCGCCGAGACCGTCTACGACGAACTGGTGGGGGAGAAACTCGCGCCCGAGGCGATCGAACAGGCCGCGTTGTGGCTGCTCGACCATGCGCCGCGACGCGCGGCGGGGGCAGCGCACTGGATCGCCGGTCGCGCGGCCGAATCGACCGGACGCCTCACGGAAGCCGAACGGCACTACGAGCGTTCGGCCGACCTCGACTCCGCCTTCGACCTCCCGTTGTTCGACCTCGCGCGCTTCGCCTCCGATCGCGGGGACGCGATCCGGGGGCTGTCTCTGCTCGCCCGGGTGCCGGGCGGCGACGAACATCCCCTCCACGAAGTGCTCGAACGGTACCGGCCGAAGGAGGTCCCGGGGCTCGGTCGCAACGACCGCTGCTGGTGCGGGTCGGGCCGCAAGTACAAGGCGTGCCATCTCGGGCGCGCCGAACACTCGCTCGAGGAGCGGTCCGACTGGTTGTACATGAAGGCGGCCATGCACGCCCTGGAACCCGGATGGGCGGAGCAGCGGGTCGCGCTGGCGGAGGCCCGCTCCGGTTACGGGGACGACGACGCGGTGGCCGAGGCCGTCGCCGATCCGCTCGTCGAGGACGTCCTGCTCTTCGATGCCGGCGCGTTCGCGGATTTCGTCGAGCGTCGCGGGGAGTTGCTTCCCGAGGACGAGGCGGAGCTCGCCCGCTCGTGGCTGGCGGTCGAGCGTTCGGTCTTCGAGGTCGAGGCGAGTGCGCCGGAGGAGTCGCTCACGCTGCGCGACGTGCGCAGCGATCGTGTGGTCGAGGTGTCCGCGCCCTGGCTCGCAGGTGAGGTGCCCGTCGGCACGTTGCTGTGCGCCCGCGTGATGCCGGTGGGTGGGGAGCGATGGGTGATGCCCGGCGGCTGCGAACCGGTGACGGAGGACCAGCGGGACACGCTCGTAGCGCTGCTCGCCGAGGACACGGTCGACCCGGTGGACATCATGGACGTCCTGACCCATCCCGACGCGGCGGACTTCTATCCGGAGCCATAACTCTGATCACTCGCGAAACACGGATCCCACTGGTCCCAATACTAGAACGTGTTCCTGAATATATGTGATAAGAACATCCGGAAGCCGTACTGGTGATGGACCTCACAGCTACGGTGGGAGCGGTTGATGGATGGATGTGGGGGTAGCGGATGTCGGTGGACCCGTCTGTGGTCATCGTGGCAGTGGCTACGGCAGCAAGTGCGCTCGTTCAGGGCGTGGACTTACCAGCAGAGATCAAGGACCAGATCAACGGGGCGATCGAGTCGTTCGAGGCAACTGCGGAGAACGCCGACACGGACGTGGCGAATTTCGTCGCCTCGTTGCCGGAGCCGATGCAGCAGGGAGCCCAACAGGCGGTCGCGGATGCGACGACAGCGGTCGCGGGGGCGATCGAGCCGCATCTGCCCGAGGAGGCGGCCGCGGCACTGCACCCCGCCGATCCGGAAGCGGCTCCGCCCGCGCTGGCGCCCGAACCACCGGCCGCCCGGCCCGGGCCCTTCGGGATACCGGTCCAACCGCCGGCGACCGGCACGGTCGGGAACCCGCAACCGGGTCCCACGATCCCCGGCACCGGGATCACACTGCCGTCGATCCCGGCGATCCTTCCCGGAACGCGACTCGCACCCATCGGTGCGATCGCCGTGTTCGCGCCGTGGCTGAAGAAGGCCGGGGAACTGTGCGACGGGATCTCCGCGCCGGTCCTCGCGGCCCTCTACTCCGCCGAGAACGGTTTCCGGTACGGCCCGACCGCGCCGGTCTCGCCGGTCGGCGCCCGCGGCCCGGGACAGTTCATGCCCGGCACCTGGGACCAGTACGGCAAGGACGCCGACGGTGACGGCAAGGCCGACGTCCTCGGTATCGCCGACCCGGTCCTGGCGTCGGGCAACCTCCTGTGCGACAACTACAAGCTCATCGACGACTGGAAGAAGCGCGGACTGGTCGAGGGCGACACCCTCGATCTGACCCTCGCGGCCTACAACGCCGGCGTCGGCGCGGTGAAGCGCTCGGGTGGCATGCCGTCCGGTCATCCCGACTACGAGAACCAGACGAAGCCCTACGTCGCGAAGATCCGCGCGACCGAGCACGTCTTCGCCCGCATGCTCTCGCCGTTCCTGGGTCTGGGCATCGGAGGCGGAGCCGGCGACGTCGGTAATCGCATCGTCGACCTTGCCTTCAAGTACCTCGGCCTGCCGTACGTCTGGGGTGGCGGCAACATCAACGGGCCGTCCGGCGGCGGTTTCGACTGCTCCGGCCTGACGTCGTACGCGGTCTTCGCCGCGACGGGCATCACGCTGCCGCGCACGTCCGAGACACAGTGGCACATCGGCACCGAGGTGCCGCTGTACGCGGCACGCCCCGGCGACCTGCTGTTCGGCAACTGGCAGGCCGGGGGACCGGGTCACGTCGCCATCTACATCGGTGGCGGGCAGATGGTGCACGCACCCACCACCGGCGACGTCGTGCGGGTGGGGCCGGTCTTCCCCGATATGAAGGCGCGGCGCATCTTCTGAGAAGCCGCGACTTCGAGAACCTGACGTGAATGCACGAGGGCNGCCCTCGGCTGCAGAGGGGATCAGCCGCGGTAGGGTTCCGCGCTCACCAGGGTCACCTTCATGGTGTTGCCGTTGGGCAGCGTGTACTCGCGGGTCTCGCCGACCTTCGCGTCGATCAGGGCGCCACCGAGGGGCGAGCTGGGGGAGTAGGTCTCGAGCTCGCTGTTGCGGGCGCCTTCCTCGCGGGTCGCGATCAAGAACGTCTCCGTGTCGGTCTCGTCGCCGGCGTAGTAGACGGTGACGACGGAACCGGGGAGGGCGACACCCGACTCGGTCGGAGCGACGCCGACCTTGGCGGTGCCCAGCAGCTCCTGGAGCTGACGGATACGGGCTTCCTGCTGGCCCTGTTCCTCGCGGGCCGCGTGGTAGCCACCGTTCTCCTTGAGGTCGCCTTCTTCGCGACGCTCGTTGATCTCGGCGGCGATGACAGGACGATTCGCGATGAGCTGGTCCAGCTCGGCCTTGAGCCGGTCGTACGACTCCTGCGTCAGCCAGGTCACCTGGGTCTCGGTCATCCTCGATCACTTCCTTCGGGTTGGAGCCCCCGGCTCCGTGGACAAGTCGTGCACATGCAACGACCGCGACAGCACGACCCCCGTCGTCCCCCCTTGTCGTCAGGCTGAACGGAAGTCGTACTGTCTGTTGATGCTCTTATGCAGCAATACACGGCCCCAAAGGGTGGAACCGTGTATCCGGCTATTTTAGCATCACTCCCGTCGCTGCTCCGGGAAAGCGCAGGAAGACGCTGGTCGCGGCAGGTTCCTAGGGTGCGCGGAGATACTCGGGGGCCTCGGTGGCACAGCCGTAGGTGTCGCCCATTCCGGGGCGTTGTGACGTCTTGACCGTGGAGGTCAGTACGACCGTCTGCGAATCGGACGCCGGGATGAGCACCTCGCGCCGTCCGGTCTCGCTGCCGTCCTTCGACCGGGCCCGGATGATGCAGACGGCGTCCTCGGACGGATCGTCGCGCGTGACCTTGAGCTGGATGTCGATGGTGCTGTCGTCGATGATCTCGAAGGCGACGACCTCCGACTCGATCGGAGCGGAGTTGTTCTGGAACAGAACGAACGCCACGACGAGCCCCGCGAGCAGACCGGCGATGGTGAAACCCCAGCGCTTGCCGCGTGTCGACACGCGGGGTCCGGGGTACCGGGAGGAGGGGTACCGGTCGGTGGGCACGGTGTTGCTCATCACTTTGCTTTCACAGCGGAACGATGGATCGGGCGTCGCCGCAGGGTCACGGCTGACGTCGGAATTATCAGGTGGAACTATAGAGGACGGATCCGTAGCGACCGCGACGCGGGCGCAGGGTCGGTTCCGGCGAAGCAGACGACGTGAGGTGGAGGAATACACGTGAGCGGACTACGGCTCATGGCCGTGCACGCCCATCCCGACGACGAGTCGAGCAAGGGCGCGGCCACGATGGCTCGGTACTCGGCCGAGGGGCACGAGGTCCTGGTGGTCACGCTCACGGGCGGAGAGCGCGGCGACATCCTGAATCCCGCCATGGACGTGCCCGGCATCCGTGAGCGCATGAGCGAGGTGCGCCAGGAGGAGATGGCCGAGGCGGCCCGCATCCTCGGGGTACGGCAGCAATGGCTCGGCTTCGTCGACTCCGGACTGCCCGAGGGCGACCCCAAGCCCCCGCTGCCGGAGGGCTGCTTCGCGGCGATCCCGCTCGACGAACCGGTCCGCCGGCTCGTGCAGTCGGTGCGCGAGTTCCGCCCCCATGTCATGACCACCTACGACGAGAACGGTGGCTACCCGCACCCCGACCACATCCGGTGCCACGAGGTGTCGGTCGCGGCCTACGAAGCGGCCGCGGATCCGGATTTCCATCCCGAGCTGGGCGAGCCCTGGGCGGTGAGCAAGCTCTACTACTCGCACGGTTTCATCCGTAAGCGGCTCGAGCTGTTCCGCGAGGAGTACGAGCGTCGCGGGGAGCCGTTCCCGATGGAGCAGTGGCTCAACAAGTGGCGCACCGAGCAGGGCGACATCATGGGGCGCGTGACCACCCAGATCACCTGTGGCGACTACTTTCCGAAGCGCGACGACGCGCTGCGGGCCCACGCCACCCAGATCGACCCCAACGGATCCTTCTTCGCGGTGCCGTTGGACATCCAGCAGAAGGTGTGGCCGACCGAGGAGTTCGAGTTGGCCAAGACCCGCGTGAGCACGGAACTTCCCGAGACGGATCTGTTCGCGGGCATCGAGGACGGGCAGGGCAAATGACGATAGGCACGCTCGCGGTCGATGTTCTGGCCGTCGAGATTCTGGCCCAGGAGCCGACCGGCCCCGAGTTCGGCAAGGCGTCTCCGCTCGGACTGGCCATCGTGGTGGTCCTGCTGGTCGCGACCGCTCTGCTGATCTGGAACATGAACAAGCGGCTGAAGAAGCTGCCCGAGAACTTCCAGCCGGAGCATCCCGAACCCGACCAGGCCGTGGACGACGGCACGCTGCCGGGTGCGATCCCCGGCGGAGCCGAGGAGGAGAAGGCCGGCGGCACGAAGGCCACCGGTCCGGAACGTCCGGAACCCACCAAGGGAAGCTGACGACCGGCCGTCACCGACGGTGCTCCTTCCGTAGCGTGGGGGCATGGCGAACCGACTGGCCGACGCCCTGAGCCCTTATCTGAGGCAGCACGCCGACAATCCGGTCCACTGGCAGGAATGGGGCGACGACGCGCTCGCGGAGGCGCGCGAGCGCGACGTGCCGATCCTGCTGTCGATCGGGTACGCGGCCTGCCACTGGTGTCACGTCATGGCACACGAGTCGTTCGAGGACGAGGCCACGGCCGCCGTTATGAACGAGAACTTCGTGTGCATCAAGGTCGACCGCGAGGAACGGCCGGACCTCGACGCGGTCTACATGAACGCGACCGTCGCCATGGCCGGTCAGGGCGGATGGCCGATGACCTGCTTCCTCACCCCCGACGGCTCGCCCTTCTACTGCGGCACGTATTACCCGAACACGCCGCGCGGCGGCATGCCGTCCTTCGTCCAACTTCTCGAGGCCATCACCGAGACCTGGCACAACCGGCGCGACGAGGTCTCGCAGGCCGCCGACGCCGTGGCCACCGAACTCCGTCGCAGCAGCGGGGGACTGCCCGTCGGGGAGGCCGCTGTCGAGGCGGCCCTGCTCGACGCGGCGGCCGCTGCGATCGCCACCGACGAGGACCGCGAACACGGCGGCTTCGGGGGCGCACCCAAGTTCCCGCCGTCCAACCTGCTCGAGGGTCTGCTGCGCGGATACGAGCGCACGCGCTCCGCCGACACGCTCGGTCTCGTCGAGCGCACGACCGACGCGATGGCGCGAGGTGGGATCTACGACCAGCTCGGTGGCGGTTTCGCCCGCTACAGCGTCGACGCCGCCTGGACGGTGCCGCACTTCGAGAAGATGCTCTACGACAACGCGCTGCTCCTACGGCTGTACGCGCACCTCGCGCGGGTGACCGGCGCGGAACTGCCGACGCGGGTCACCCGGGAGACCGCCGAGTTCCTGCTGCGCGACCTGCTCACCACCGACGGCGGATTCGCCTCGGCGCTCGACGCCGACACCGACGGGGTCGAGGGCCTGACCTACGTGTGGACCCCCGATCAGCTCGTCGAGGTGCTCGGCGCGGACGACGGCCGGTGGGCCGCGGAGGCCTTCACCGTCACTCCCGGTGGCACCTTCGAACACGGCACCTCGGTGTTGCAGCTGCTCGACGAGCCCGACGATCCGGCCCGTCTCGCCGACGTGCGGGCACGCCTGTTCGCGGCCCGGCAGGATCGCGCGCAACCCGGACGCGACGACAAGGTCGTCACCGCGTGGAACGGCTTCGCGATCACCGCACTGGCAGAGGCCGGCGTCGCACTGGGCGAACCCGCCTGGATCGACGCGGCGGCGAGGTGCGCGCGGTTCCTGCTCGACCGGCACCTCGTCGATGGACGACTGCGCCGCGCGTCGCTCGGAGGTGTCGTCGGATCTCCGGCGGCCGTGCTCGAGGACTACGGAGCACTCGTCACCGCGCTGCTCGCCGTCCATCAGGGGACCGGGGATCGGAGCTGGGTCGAGCGCGCGCGAGAACTCGCCGACGTCGCGCTCACGCAGTTCGCGGATCCGGAACGTCCCGGGAGCTGGTTCGACACCGCGCACGACGCCGAATCGCTGGTCGCCCGGCCGCGCGATCCGGTCGACGGGGCGACGCCGTCGGGGGCGTCGCTGATCGCCGAGGCGTTGCTCGGTCTGTCCGCGCTGGTGCACGACGACCCCCGCTACGCCGATGCCGCCGCGCTGTCGCTGTCGGCGGCGTCGATCCTGCTCGAGAAAGCGCCGCGTGCCGGAGGGCACTGGCTGACCGTGGCCGAGGCGTCGGTGCGCGGTCCGCTGCAGGTCGCCGTCGCGGGTGGCGGTGAACTCCTCGACCTCGCGCGCCGGATCGCGCCCGGGGGAGCGATCGTGGTGGGCGGCGAACCCGACTCGTCGCCGCTGCTCGACGGACGGCCGCTCGTCGACGGAGCGTCCGCGGCCTATGTGTGCCGGGGCTTCGTGTGCGATCGGCCGGTGACGACGGCGACGGAACTGCGCGAGGTCCTCATCGCGGTCTGACCTGTCACGGCCACGCGGAGACGGTGCGCGAGCCGAGGAAATCGCCCGTGCTCGTCACCGGTGCTTCGAGCATTCCGGCGATCGCGTCGACGAGGAACAGGGCGAAACCCGTCCAGTCGGGTTCCACCCGTTCCCGTTCCAGGCGTGCTTCGTAGTCGGCGCACGCGTCCACGACGAGTTTCCCCAGCAGCCACGACCGGCCGGTGATCACCACGTCGGGGATGTCGGCGACGCACGCCCTGGCCCGTTCGATCAGAGCGTCGAGATAGGGATCTTCGACGACGTTCCGGGCCGCGATGTCGACCATCGAGGGGACCGTCCGCAGCTGTCGGAGGAACCGGGCGCGCCAACCGGGGACGGGCATCGATGCGAGCTGATCGGTGAACGGGACGACGAGGCAGCTCAGGTAGTCGCGCAGTCCCGGTTCGGGGCCGAGCAGCCCGACGAGTTCGGCTCGTCGTCGGCGGGTGTCCTCGGCGTAGCGGGTGACCATCGCGCGGACGAGTTCGTCCCTGCTCCCGAAGTGGTAGTTGACCGCCGAGTGGTTGGCGTTGCCCGCGTGCTCGGCGATGCGCCGGTTCGAGACCCCGTCGACGCCGTAGGTCGCGAACAGCTCCTCCGCGGAGTCGAGTAGTGCTCGCCGTGCCTGGTCGCCGTAGGTGCTCACGCTGGAACCCGCTGCTCTCTCGTTCTGCCGTACGGCTCATCGGTGGATGGGACGAACGTCACCAGTGTCTCAGGTTGTCCACTTTAAGACACGCGGCGTAGCTTTTTAAGTCAGTCAGCGTATTTCCGAGTTGCCGGTACCGGCCCGGAAGCGTTCAGTCCGTGACCGGATATCGAGGAGTTCGTCAGTGACCGACACCGCCACGACCGAGAAGAACGATCCACCGGGAGGCGACGGCCCGACCGAGGCCGAGCTCGCCCGCGCCCGCAAGGAACAGATCGGGCGCTACGTCGCGATCTTCGTCATGCCGCTGTTGATGGTCGGCATGATGATCACCGGCTATCTGTACGCGATGCACGCCCCGGCCCCGCACGACATGCCGATCGCCGTCGCCGGATCGTCGCAGCAGGCCTACGACTTCGCCCGCGCGCTCGAGGGCGTCGATTCGGAGGCGGTCGACGTCCGCGTCGTCGGGACCGACGAGCAGGCCCGCGACCTCGTGCTCTCGCGGGAGGTCGCGGGCGCGGTCTCGTTGTCCGACGCGGGCACCGCCACCGTGTACACCGCCGGCGCCGCCGGGGCCTCGCAGTCGAACATGGTCACCGGTCTGGTGGCCCCGCCGATCATCGGATCGGGTCTCGACCTCACCGCCGAGGACCTGGCTCCGCTGCCGGACCACGACATGGCCGGTCTGGGCGTGATGTTCATGGCGCAGGCATTGATGCTCGCGGGCTACATGCCGCTGAGCATCATGCTGTCCAACTCGCCCGAGCTGCTGCGCTTCCGTCGCATCGTGCCCCTGCTCGCAGGCTGGTCGGTGTTGATCGGGACCCTCGTGTGGGTCGTCGCAGGTCCGATTCTCGGCGCGGTCGAGGGCCCCACCGCGACGCTGCTGGGAATCAGTTGGCTGTCCATTTTCGCCGTGGGCTCGGTGCAGTTGTTCCTCACCCGGATCCTCGGACCGATGGCGGTCCTGGTGGGCATGCTCTTCGTGATGGTCCTCGGCGTCCCCGCGTCGAATCTGGGCATGTCGGTGTACGCACTGCCGTCGATCTACCCGTGGTTGCACGGCTTCCTGCCCACCGCGGCCGCCGGTGAATCGCTGCGGTCGGTCGTCTACTTCGGCGGCGACGGACTCGGCGGGCACCTCCTGGTGCTGGTCGTCGGTGCGGTGCTCGCCCTCCTCGCCACGCTCGGGGTCGATGCCTTGAAGCGTCGCCGCAACCCCGACGCCGGTGATCCCGAGATCACGATGCCGTCGCTCACGCCCGGACCGCGTCCGGAGAGCAACCGCGTCCGGTACCTGACCCTCGCGTTCTTCCCGTTCGCGATGGTCGTGCTGATGCTGTCGATCATGCTCGGCGCGATGTACCAGCCGACGCCGCGCGACATGCCCGTCACCGTGGTCGCCGCGACCACCGAACAGGCCGAGCAGACGGTCGCCGGGCTCGAGCAGAACATGTCGGGCCTGTTCGACCTGCGCACCTCGGATTCGATCGAGGCGGCGCGCGCCGACGTCAGGGATCGCGAGATCGTCGCGGCGTTCGTCCTGCCGTCCGCGACGTCCCCGACCGCGACCCTCATCACGAACGAGGCTGCCGGCATGAGCCAGCAGCAGGTCGTGCAGCGGGTCTTCGAGCAGGTCGCGGGCGGCATGCAGCTACCGCTCACCGTCGAGAACATGACGCCGCTGCCGGGCTCCGACACGATGGGCACGGTGACGCTCTACGTCGCGATGGGTTGGATCATGTCCGGCTTCATGGTGGTCGTCGTGGCCGGCGGCGCGCAGCCCGCCGCGATGGTCCTGCGCCGCTTCCTGCCGATCTCCGCGGGGTGGGCGCTGTTCATGCCGGCCGTCCTGTGGGTGATCGCCGACCCGATCACCGGAGCCGTCGACGGGCACTTCCTGCCGCTGTGGGGCGTGGGGATCGTCGCGACGTTCACGACCTCGATGTTCACGCTGGCTCTGCACCGTCTGTTCGGGCTGCTCGCCGTCATCCCCGCCGTCGGCATCCTGATGTTCCTCGGTGTGCCCGCCTCGAACGGGGCGATGTCGATGTACATGACGCCGGAGGCCTTCCGGTTCCTGCACGGTGTGCTGCCGATGCCGGCGGCCGTCGAATCGGTGCGCTCGATCCTCTACTTCGGGGGCGACACCGTCGGCCCGCACCTGGTCACGTTCGCGATCTGGGGCGCTGTCTCGTTGCTCTTCGTGATCGCCTTCGACCGGATCCGCGCCGGTCGGCGGACCGAGGCGGGTCCGGTGGTGGAGCGCTCGCCTGAGAGGGTCTAGCTGCTCACGGGTGCTGCGACCGCGAGGTTCGGCGACTCGATGCCGTTCTCATCGAACGCTTCGAGCACCGAGCGGGTGAGGCTGCGGCGGATCGCCCACTGCTTGCCGGCGCGCACGCGCACGGTCAGTCGCAGCGTCACCGCACCCGCCGTCACGGAGTTGACCCCGAGCAATTCGGGCTTCTCCAGGACGTCGGGTGCGATGTCCTCGCGTTCGACGCCGTCGAGCACGGCCCGCAGGGCAATCTGGCAGGCGCGGTCGACATTGGAGGTCGGCGCGATCGGCACGTCGATCACGGAGACGGCGTGCCCCTGGCTCATGTTGCCGACGCGCAGGATCTCGCCGTTGCGGCAGAACCACAGGGTGCCGTCGATGTCGCGGACGGTCGTCACGCGCAGGCCGACCGACTCGACGGTGCCCACCGCGTCGCCGAGGTCCACCACGTCGCCCACGCCGTACTGGTCCTCGAGCAGCATGAACATGCCCGAGATGAAGTCCCGCACGAGGTTCTGCGCACCGAAACCGAGAGCAACGCCGGCGATACCGGCCGAGGCGATGAACGGTGCGACGTTGAAGCCGAGGGTGTCGAGCGTCTGCAGCACCACCCAGACGAGCACGACGACCGACACACCGGACTTGAACACCGAGCCGATCGTCTGGGCACGCTGGATCCGGCGTTCGCGCGCGTAGGGATCACCGATGGCGCGTTCGGCGCGTTCCTGCAGCGGCGCGAGGAACGATCGGCGCGGCTTGCCGGATCTCTCCCGCGGCTTCGTCATGCGGTCGATCAGGCGGTGGAGGACGAACCGGAGCGCGATCGCGACGACGATGTAACTCACGATCGCCAGCGGCCGGTGGATCAGCCAGTCCCGGTTGGTCTCGGTCAGTTCGAAGGCGAGCAACGGAATAGACATCCCTCGCGAGTCTACAAACGGGTGCCGGTTGCTTCAGGTGGTGTGAGAAGTTGCACGAAGCAGCTCGTGAGGTTTCAACCGAGAATCACGAGCCACACCGCTACCGCGTGACACAGGGCCGCGATCACCGTGGCGGCGTGGAAGAACTCGTGGTGCCCGAAGGTCGCGGGCCACGGATCGGGCCAGCGGGTCGCGTAGAGGATCGCACCTCCGCTGTAGAACAGCCCGCCGACCAGCAGAAGCAGCATGGGGGCAAGACCGACCTCGGCGACCAGCTGTCCGGCGACGGGCACGATCGCCCATCCGAGCAATAGATACAGCGGCACACCGACCCAGCGCGGCGCCGTCGGCCACAGCATCTTCAGGGCCACGCCCGCCAGCGCGCCCGTCCACACGACGATCAACAACGGCCGCCCGGATTCCGGAGGCAGGGCGAGCGTCGCGAAGGGGGTGTAGCTGCCGGCGATGAACACGAAGATCATCGAGTGGTCGGCGCGCTTCATCCACACGCGGGCCCGGGGACCCCAGTTCAGGCGGTGGTAGAGGGCGCTGACGCCGAACACACCGCACACGGTGAGGCTGTAGACCGTCGCGGGGAGTACGGCGTCCGGACGGTCGGCGAGGAAGGCCGCTGCCGCGACGAGTGCGGCACCGGCGACGACGGCCACGCCGAACGCCCAGGCGTGGATCCATCCGCGCATTCGCGGTTTGACGGGCAGTTCCTCGAGGCCGAAGGCCGTCATGCATGCGCTCCTCTCGGTACCGATCAGTAACCTACGCACCCGTAGGTTTGTTCCGTCGCCACGTTACAGCCTGTGAGGGCGCTCCGGGAGACTCTGTGACCACCGACGCGACCGTCCGTACGCCTGGGCGTAATGTGACTCGCGTGGTGATGACGGGGTGAGCGTCCGCGGACTGCTGTACCGGCTCTACGAGCGCCGGCTGCTGAAGGAACTCGACGGAGCACGGCATCCGCGACACGTCGCGGTCATGTGCGACGGCAATCGGCGTTGGGCGCGCGAGAACGGCTTCACCGACGTCAGTCACGGCCACCGCGAAGGCGCCAAGAAGATCGCCGAGCTGCTGAGCTGGTGCGACGCGGCCGGTATCGAGACGGCGACGATCTACCTGCTGTCCACCGAGAACCTCCGGCGCGATCCGGAGGAGCTCGATGCGCTGCTCGAGATCATCTCCGACGTGGTGGAGGAGATCTCCGCGCCCGGCCAGAACTGGGGCGTGAAGATCGTCGGCACCACCGACCTGCTCCCGGCCGACCACGCCAAGCGACTGCACGAGGCCGCGGCCGGCACCGCGGGCCGGACGGGCACGCACGTCAACGTCGCCGTCGGGTACGGCGGTCGCCAGGAGATCGTCGACGCGGTGCAGTCGCTCCTGCGGGTGCGCTACGCGCAGGGGTTGCGCGGGGAAGAGCTCGTCGAGTCGGTGACGGTCGACGGTGTCGACAGCCACCTCTACACGTCCGGTCAGCCCGATCCGGACCTCGTGATCCGTACCTCCGGTGAGCAGCGACTATCCGGATTCCTGCTCTGGCAGTCCGCCTACTCGGAGATCTGGTTCACCGAGGCGTACTGGCCCGAGTTCCGCCGGGTCGACTTCCTGCGCGCGCTGCGCGACTACGCCGCACGGCACCGCCGGTTCGGCGCCTGACAGCACCGCCGGTTCGGCTGAGACAGGGCCGAGCGGCGGGCCGCGTCAGAGCTTGCGCAACCGGAGCCGGTTGATGGCGTGATCCGAGTCCTTGCGCAGGACCAGGGTCGCGCGCGGTCGCGTGGGCAGGATGTTCTCCACCAGGTTCGGCAGGTTGATCGAGTGCCAGATCTCCTTCGCGGCACTCATCGCGTCCCGGTCCGACAGGTTCGCGTAGTGGTGGAAGTGCGCCTCGGGATCGGCGAAGGACGTCTTGCGCAGCGCGAGAAAGCGCTCGACGTACCACTGCTCGATGTCCTCGATGCGCGCGTCGACGTAGATCGAGAAGTCGAACAGGTCGGAGACCATCAACCGCGGACCGGTCTGCAGCACGTTCAGGCCCTCGATGATGAGGATGTCCGGCTGCCGCACGATGTGGTACTGACCCGGGATGATGTCGTACGAGATGTGGGAGTAGATCGGCGCCGCAACCTCTTTCGCTCCCGACTTGACCTCGGTGACGAACCGCAGCAGCTTGCGCCGGTCGTAGCTCTCGGGAAAACCCTTGCGGTGCATGATGTTGCGCCGCACCAGTTCCTTGGTGGGGTAGAGGAACCCGTCGGTGGTCACGAGATCCACCCGCGGGTGGTGGTCCCAGCGTGCCAGCAACGCCTGCAGCACACGGGCCGTGGTGGACTTGCCGACCGCCACCGAACCGGCCACACCGATCACGAACGGCACCTGCTGGTCGGGATGCTTCTCCCCGAGGAAGGTCGCGGTCGCGGCGAACAACCGCTGCTTCGCGGCGACCTGCAGGTGGATCAACCGGGCGAGGGGGAGATACACCTCCGCGACCTCCGCGAGGTCGATCTGCTCGCCCAGGCCCCGAAGCCCGATGAGTTCGTCCTCGGTGAGGACGAGGGGAGTCGACTTCCGCAGCGTCCGCCACTGCTTGCGGTCGAACTCGACATACGGGCTCGGTTCGTTCAGACGAGCCATCGGCACGGCTTCCCGGTGGCGCGGCGGATGCGGCGTTGCATGTCCATGTAACGGATTGTGCTCGCTGACACAGGCGGATGCCTCCCCGGGGTCCCCACTCCGGCGGGTTCTCCCGTGTCGGGTCGCCGACGAGCGACTACGCTCGGCCGGTATGGGAGCCGACGACTTCGTGAACGAATATCTGCTGCTGGGCCTGGCTTTCGACCGGCTCGAGGAAGGGTTCGTCGACGCCTACACCGGCGATCCCGCGCTGCGGCGGAAGGTCGAGAACGCCCCGACTCCCGATCCCCGTGATCTATCACACACCGCGCGACGGCTGCGCGACGAACTGCCTGGTGTGGCACTGTCCGACGAGCGCGCCCGTTTCCTCGACGTGCATCTGCGCGCCCTCGACTGCTCGGCCCGCAAGTTCGCGGGGGAGGAGATCGGTTTCGTCGACGAGGTCGAGGCGTACTTCGACGTCCGCATCGCGCCCGGCGACGAGGACGCCTACCGCGACGCGCACCGTCGGCTCGACGCGTTGCTGCCCGGCACCGGATCGCTCACCGAACGGATGCAGGCCCACCGCAAGTCCGAGGTGATCCCCGCCGATCGTCTCGCCGAATGCGTCGAGGCGTTCTCGAGCGCGCTGCGCGAGAAGGTGCGGGCGGTCTACCCGCTGCCCGACACCGAACGCGTCGAGTACGAGGTCGTCGGCGACAAGCCGTGGTCGGGCTTCAACTACTACCTCGGCGACTACCGTTCGCGGGTCGCGATCAACTCCGATCTCGAACAGACGATGGCGCACCTGCCGCGGCTGATCGCGCACGAGGCGTATCCCGGTCACCACACCGAGCACTGCCGCAAGGAGGCCGGTCTCGTCGCCGGCGGCCAGGCCGAGCAGACGCTGTTCCTCGTCAACACCCCGCAGTGCCTCATGGCCGAAGGACTCGCCGATCTCGCGCTCGAAGCGATCGTCGGCCCGGGCTGGGGCACGTGGGCACAGGAGATCTACGCCGATCTCGGGCTCCGGCTCGACGGCGAACTCGCCGAACAACTGTCCGAGGCGTCCGAGCAGTTGCTGTCGGTGCGGCAGGACGCCGCGCTGCTGCTCCACGACCGCGGGCGCAGCCACGACGAGGTCGTCGAATTCCTGCAGCGCTGGTCGCTGTCGAGCCCCGAACGTGCCCGGCAGTCGCTGCGGTTCCTGTCGTCGCCGTTGTGGCGCGCCTACATCAGCACCTATGTGGAGGGCTACCGGCTCCTCGGCGGCTGGCTCGGGCAGGTTCCGTCCGGAGCCGAGCGCGCCGACCGTTTCCGGCGCCTGCTCGACGAACCCCTGGTGCCCAGCAGCCTGCGGTGAACCGCAGGTCGCTCGGGGACCGGCTTCCGGAGCGGTGGACGGCCTTCGTAGACTGGAGGACGTATCCCTGACGCCCTCTGCTTGGAGAAACCTCGATGACCGCTGCGCCCGGCGCCGACGTGAACACTGCCGCACTGAACGACCTCGATCCCGAGGTCGCCGAGGCCATGGCCGGCGAGCTGTCGCGTCAGCGCGACACGCTCGAGATGATCGCGTCGGAGAACTTCGTGCCGCGCGCCGTCCTCCAGGCCCAGGGCAGCGTCCTGACCAACAAGTACGCCGAGGGTTACCCCGGTCGTCGCTACTACGGCGGCTGCGAGAACGTCGACGTCGTCGAGGACCTCGCCCGTAACCGCGCCAAGGAGCTCTTCGGCGCCGATTTCGCGAACGTCCAGCCGCACTCGGGTGCGCAGGCGAACGCGGCGGTGCTCATGGCGCTGATGACTCCCGGCGAAAAGCTGCTCGGTCTCGACCTCGCGCACGGCGGCCACCTCACGCACGGCATGAAGCTCAACTTCTCCGGCAAGCTGTACGACGTCGCGTCCTACGGTGTCAGCAAGGACGACCACCGCATCGACATGGACGAGGTCCGCGATATCGCGCTGCGCGAGAAGCCGAAGGTCATCGTCGCCGGCTGGTCCGCCTACCCGCGTCACCAGGACTTCGCCGCCTTCCGGTCCATTGCCGACGAGGTCGGTGCGTACCTGTGGGTCGACATGGCGCACTTCGCCGGTCTGGTCGCCGCGGGCCTGCACCCGTCGCCCGTGCCCTACGCCGACGTCGTCTCCACCACCGTGCACAAGACCCTCGGTGGCCCGCGTTCCGGCCTGATCCTCGCCAAGCAGGAATGGGCGAAGAAGATCAACTCGGCCGTCTTCCCCGGCCAGCAGGGCGGCCCGCTCATGCACGCGATCGCCGCGAAGGCCGTCGCGCTGAAGATCGCCGCGAGCGACGAGTTCAAGGACCGCCAGCAGCGCACCCTCTCCGGTGCCCGGATCATCGCCGACCGCCTGTCGCAGTCCGACGTCGCCGACAAGGGCATCTCGGTGCTCACCGGTGGCACCGACGTGCATCTGGTCCTGGTCGACCTGCGCAACTCGCAGCTCGACGGCCAGCAGGGTGAGGACGCCCTCCACGAGGTCGGCATCACCGTCAACCGCAACGCCGTGCCGTTCGATCCGCGTCCCCCGATGGTCACCTCGGGCCTCCGCATCGGCACCCCGGCGCTCGCGACCCGCGGTTTCGGCGACGAGCAGTTCACCGAGGTCGCCGAGATCATCGCGCAGACGCTCATCGGTGGCGCCGACGCCGAGTCGCTGCGCACCCGCGTGAGCGCTCTGGCACAGTCCGTGCCGCTGTACGAGGGCCTCGAGGACTGGCGTCTGATCTGACGGTTTTCTACTGTCGCCGACNGGTGCGGGCCGGTCGCGTATTCGGGGGACGAGACATCCCACTGCGGGGTTGGTTAGGGTAGCCTACGCATGCCGACACTGTCGGTGACCGCACGCGTACCCCGAACAGCAGAAGGAAGTCGCATGGCCATCCCGAGCATCGATCCGTACGAGTTGCCCACCGGCGACGAGATTCCCGCTGCTCGGGTGGACTGGACGCTCGATGCGTCCCGCTGCGCACTGCTGATCCACGACATGCAGAAGTACTTCATCGACGCGTACCAGCGCGACGCCGAACCCCTCGCGACCGTGGTGCCCAACATCGTCCGCCTCCGCGAGGCGTGCCTGGCCGCCGGCATCCCCGTCGTCTACACCATGCAGCCCGGCGACCAGCATCCGTCGCGTCGCGGCATCCTCGCCGACTTCTGGGGCGTCGGACTGAGCACCGGCCGCGACACCGAGGTCATCGGCGAACTGACCCCCGGCCCGGACGACATCCAGGTCACCAAGTGGCGGTACTCGGCGTTCCAGCGCACCGACTTCCGTCAGCTGCTCGCGCACAACGGCCGCGACCAGCTCATCGTCACCGGCGTCTACGCGCATATGGGCTGCATGCTCAGTGCCGCCGACGCCTTCATGAGCGACGTCGCGCCGTTCATGGCCCTCGACGCCACCGCCGACTTCTCCCGCGACGAGCACCTCATGGCACTGCAGTACGTCGCCAAGCGGGTCGGCCGGGTCGAGACCACGGATGCGCTGATCGAGTCGATCACCGCGTCGGCGCGTCGCCGCGACCACGAGACCGAAGAACTCACGGCGTCGCTGCGCTGACCCGAATCCGGATTTCGGTGGATCCGACTCCGTCGAGCGGGGTCGGATCCACGACATTCGTGCATACCTCTGAGGCGCACAAACACTCCCGAGACGACGTTTACGCAAACTTCACCGACACGCATGCTCCACCAGCGAGCGAATCGTCCGGATCGGCGTTAGCGTCGGGGGTGTAGGCGGCGCAGGTGCCGACTACACGGGAGGTCCCTGATCGTGTGGCTGACACAGTCCGAGCGAGGGGGCCGGCACCGGGCCTCCGTGGTCGTGACGACACCGGGGACCCACCGGCCCACCGAATACGTCCGGGCGGTGTCGTCCGGGCCGAGGAGCCCCACGTGAACGCAACACGCTCCGTCCCCACCCGCTCCGGCCACGCCTCCGGCACCGCCGCTGCGAAAGAATCCGCTGTACGCACCTACGTGCTGGACACTTCAGTGTTGCTCTCCGACCCTTGGGCGGTCACCAGGTTCGCCGAGCACGAAGTCGTCCTTCCGCTGGTCGTGATCGGCGAACTCGAAGGGAAACGGCACCACCACGAACTCGGCTGGTTCGCCCGCGAATCGCTGCGCCTGCTCGACGACCTGCGGCAGCGGCACGGACGCCTCGACCAGCCCATCCCCATCGGGGACGAGGGTGGCACCCTCCACGTGGAGCTCAATCACACCGACCCCATGGTCCTGCCCGCGGGATTCCGCACCGACACCAACGACTCCCGCATCCTCGCGTGCGCCCTGAACCTGGCCACCGAGGGACGCGACGTGGTGCTCGTCAGCAAGGACATCCCCTTGCGCGTCAAGGCCGGTGCCGTCGGCCTCGACGCCGACGAGTACCACGCCCAGGACGTGGTGATCTCAGGATGGACGGGCATGACCGAACTCGAGGTCGACCGGGCCCTCATCGACGAGATGTTCACCGAGGGCATCGTCGACATCGACGACGCACGGGATCTGCCGTGCCACACGGGGATCAGGCTTCTCGGTGGCTCCTCCAGCGCACTCGGCCGGGTCACCGCCGACAAGCGGGTGCAGCTCGTCCGCGGCGACCGGGAGGCCTTCGGACTGCACGGGCGCTCCGCCGAACAGCGCGTCGCCCTCGACCTGCTGCTCGACGAATCCGTCGGCATCGTCTCCCTCGGCGGCAAGGCCGGAACCGGAAAGTCCGCCCTGGCACTGACGGCGGGACTCGAGGCCGTCCTGGAAAGACGAACCCACCGCAAGGTGGTGGTCTTCCGGCCGCTCTACGCGGTGGGTGGGCAGGAACTCGGCTACCTGCCGGGTACCGAGGCCGAGAAGATGAATCCGTGGGGCCAGGCGGTCTTCGACACCCTCGAAGGACTCGCCAGCCCCGCGGTGCTCGAGGAGGTGCTCAGCCGCGGAATGCTGGAAGTGCTGCCGCTCACGCACATTCGCGGCCGGTCGTTGCATGATTCGTTCGTCGTCGTCGACGAGGCACAGTCGCTCGAACGCAACGTGCTGCTCACCGTCC
Organism: Rhodococcus sp. C26F; assembly: GCF_053345925.1. Classification (NCBI taxonomy): domain Bacteria; kingdom Bacillati; phylum Actinomycetota; class Actinomycetes; order Mycobacteriales; family Nocardiaceae; genus Rhodococcus; species Rhodococcus sp. C26F. The sequence goes on along the minus strand of NZ_JBKFBA010000002.1, from coordinate 283,499 downwards.
TGTCACGGCTCGGTGCGGGATCACGCGTCGTGCTCACCCACGACGTCGCCCAGCGCGACAACCTGCGTGTCGGCCGGCACGACGGTGTCGCGGCGGTCATCGAGAAACTCAAGGGGCATCCGTTGTTCGCGCACGTCACGCTCACCCGCAGTGAGCGGTCGCCGATCGCGGCCCTCGTGACGGAGATGCTCGAGGAGTTCGCTCCGGGCGCATGACGCCCGAGCACGGTCGACACGGCGCGTCCGGCACTGCCGGGCGC
>NZ_JBKFBA010000002.1:269035-283235 GCF_053345925.1 Rhodococcus sp. C26F | reverse complement strand
CCGTCGTCGTCACGCCTCGTCGGAGGCGTCGGTGTTCTCGGAGAGGGGGCCCAGTTCGGCCTCGAGGACTTCCTGGACCACGCGCATCGCAGCGAGTCCGGCGGGGGCGCCGCAGTACGCCGAGCAGTGGATGACGGATTCGACGATCTCCGTGCGGCCGAGCCCGTTGCGCAGGGCTCCCCGGACGTGTCCGCGCAACTCGTTCTCGGCGCGCAGCGCGATGAGCATGCCGAGGTTGAGCAGGCTGCGGCTGCGCCGGTCCAGGCCGGGACGCGACCACACGGCACCCCAGGCGTGCTCGGTCACGAATTCCTGCATCGCCTCGGAGTCGGTGCCGCGGGAACGCTCGAACGCCCGCTCGACGAAGTCGTCACCCATCACTTCGCGCCGGATCTCCAGACCCGCCGTGAATCCCGGAGTGTGCTCGGCGTCGGACATGTCATCGCTCCCTGCTGATCCGTCGCCGAACGGTTCGGCGACGAACGGATTCTATGGGGGCGTCCTCGGGAGAGTGGTGGGGGTGAGGGACGTCAGGAACGACGCAGGACGGCACGCAGTACGCCCACGACGGTTCCGCGGAGGAAGGTGAGGACGTCGAAGTGGTCGTCCCACACGGCGATCCGTCCGTCGCGCAACTCGAAGGTGCCGCATACCCAGAACTCGATGCGCACCGGCCCGAAGCGCAGGATGTCGGTGCGTTCGGTGAGCACGATGTCGCCGTCGGCCGCGATGTGGTGGACGACGACGCCGAAGCCGACCGAAGGTCGCGCGAGACCGGCGAGGATCTTCCGGACCCGGGCGCCGCCGCGGATGGTGGGGAGCCAGGTGTTGTGCCACGCGATGTCGTCGGTGATCAGCGAAGCGGCGCGGTCGATGTCCTCCGCGGCCGTTGCCTCCAGGAAGTCGGTCACCGTCGCGACGGCGTCCTGCGCGGCGGCGGTCTGTGTGCTCATCGTTCTCCTCGGCGTCGGTTGCGTCGCATCGTAGCGGCAGGATGCCGGGGGGTGGGGCGGATTCGTGCACGGCGCGGAATCACCGGAAACCGGGTTGTGCCCCGGAGGAGTCGGGCACCCTGAGATCAGGTACCCGTCCTCTCGAGTGACAGGAGCGAACCGATGAATCGAATTCCCCGACGCAGAGCAGCGTTGGTGGCGGCCGCAGCGGCGGTCGGACTGGTGGTCGCGGGCTGCAGCGACGACCAGTCCGCGGAGGACACGGTGGGCAGCGCGACCAGCGCGGTCCAATCCGCCGCCGAGAGTGTGGCGTCCGAGGCGGAGAGCGCCGTCGAATCGATCACGCAGGGCGACGATTCGCCCGAGGCCGACGAGCCCGCGGCGGATCAGTCCAGCGCGGTGCCGGGACCGGACGGCGAGCAGGTCGAACTCAGCGGACCGATCCTGCAGAAGTACGACGAGGTCGGCGGCGCGTCCAGCCCGCTCGGCGCCGCGACCGGCCAGCAGGAAGAGGTCGGCGACGGCTACGTCGCGGAGTTCGAGGGCGGCATCATCGCGTGGAGCCCCGACACCGATTCCCACATCGTGTGGGGTGAGATCCGCACGGCCTGGGAGGCCGCGGGCGGTGCCGGTGGTGACCTGGGCTTCCCGATCACCGACGAGGAACAGACCCCCGACGGTGCGCGGAGCAACTTCCAGTTCGGGTACATCACGTGGGCACCCGGCGCCGGGACCGAGGTGGTCCAGGAGTGAGGTGACTCCCGGATCACCGAGCCCTTGCTATCCGCTGACGTTTTCGCCATCCGCTACAGCGAATTGCCGTAGCGGATGGCGAAATTCGTAGCGGATGCAGACAGGTCGATCGGGACTCTGCGGGTCAGGACTCCTCGTCCACCCGCGTCATCGCCAGGACGTCGAGGCGGCGGTCCAGTTCCTCCTCGCTCAGGCCGTCGCCGACGAGTCCGCGGTCCACGACGGCCTGACGGATCGTCTTCTTCTCCTTCAAAGCCTCCTTGGCGACCGCGGCGGCCTCCTCGTATCCGATCGCGGAGTTGAGGGGAGTGACGATCGACGGCGACGACTCCGCCAGTGTGCGCAGATGTTCGACGTTCGCGACCAGCCCGGTGATGCAGCGATCGGCGAACAGCCGGGAGACGTTGGCGAGCAGACGAATCGACTCGAGGACGTTGCGGGCCATCACCGGGATGTAGACGTTGAGTTCGAACGCCCCGGCCGCGCCGCTCCACGCCACGGTGGCGTCGTTGCCCACCACCTGTGCGGCGACCTGCGTAACCGCTTCGGGAAGAACGGGATTGACCTTGCCCGGCATGATCGAGCTACCGGGCTGCAGATCGGGGAGCTGGATCTCGGCCAGACCCGTGAGCGGACCGGATCCCATCCAGCGGATATCGTTGGCGATCTTCGTCAGCGACACGGCGACGGTGCGCAGCGCCCCGGACACCTCGACCAGAGCGTCACGCGCGGCCTGCGCCTCGAAGCTGTCGCGGGCCCGCTGCAACTCGTCGAGCCCCGTGGTCTCGACGAGCACGGCCACGACACGCGGACCGAAATCCGCCGGTGCGTTGAGGCCCGTGCCCACCGCGGTACCGCCGATCGGCAGTTCGCCGAGGCGGGGGAGGGTCGCGCGGAGACGTTCGATCCCGGCCTCGATCTGGCGGGCGTAACCACCGAACTCCTGGCCCAGGGTCACCGGGACCGCATCCATCAGGTGGGTGCGGCCCGACTTGACGACCGTGCGCCATTCCTTCGCCTTCTCGTCGAGGGCACCGTGCAGGTGCTCGAGGGCGGGGATCAGATCCTTGACCGTCGCCTCGGTCGCGGCGACGTGCGTCGCGGTGGGAAAGGTGTCGTTCGACGACTGCGACATGTTGACGTCGTCGTTGGGGTGGACCGTGACGCCGGCCTTCGAAGCGAGCGAGGCGATGACCTCGTTGGTGTTCATGTTCGAGCTCGTGCCCGAACCGGTCTGGAAGACGTCGATCGGGAACTGGTCGTCGTATTCACCGGCGGCGATGGCATCGGCGGCGGCGACGATCGCGTCGGCCTTGTCGGGGTCGAGCAGACCCAGGTCCTTGTTCACCCGGGCACAGGCGCTCTTGAGCAGACCCAGCGCGCGGATCTGTGCGCGTTCGAGTCCACGGCCCGAGATCGGGAAGTTCTCCACGGCGCGCTGCGTCTGGGCGCGCCACAAGGCGTCGACCGGAACCTGGACCTCGCCCATCGTGTCGCGTTCGATACGGAACTGCTGAGAAGACTGTTCGGTGTCGGTCATGTCCTCCACGTTATGCCGCCGGAACGAACGAGGAGGGGCACTGCACCAGAACTCGGTGCAGTGCCCCTCCTCGGAACGATCGCTGTGGATCAGGGCGGTGTGGATCAGGGCATGGGCGGCGGCGAGCCGGCGACACCGTGGAAGTCGATGGACGAGAACTCGCTGAGTTTCTGCAGGCGGTGGTACGCCTCGATCATGCGGACCGTGCCCGACTTGCTGCGCATCACGATCGACTGCGTCTCCGCGCCACCGGCGGAGTAGCGGACGCCGCGGAGCAGCTCACCGTCGGTGACGCCGGTCGCGCAGAAGAAGATGTTCTCGCCGGTGACGAGATCGGTGGTGGTGAGGACGCGGTCGAGATCGTGTCCGGCGTCGATGGCCTTCTGGCGCTCGGCGTCGTCCTTCGGTGCCAGGCGACCCTGCAGCGCGCCGCCCATGCAGCGCATCGCGGCCGCGGCGATGATGCCCTCGGGGGTACCACCGATGCCGAGCAGCATGTCGACACCCGAACCCGGACGTGCAGCGGCGATCGCGCCGGCGACGTCGCCGTCGGAGATCAGACGGATGCGGGCACCCGCCTCGCGCACCTCCTTGATGATCTGCGCGTGGCGCGGACGGTCGAGGATCGTCACGGTCAGGTCGGCGTGCGCGATGTTCTTCGCCTTCGCGACGCGGCGGATGTTCTCCGCGATCGGGGCGGTGATGTCGATGACGTCGGCGGCCTCGGGACCGACGGCGATCTTCTCCATGTAGAACACGGCGGACGGGTCGAACATCGCGCCCCGCTCGGCCACGGCGAGCACCGCGATCGCGCCGGGAGCGCCCTTCGACATGAGGGTCGTGCCGTCGATCGGGTCGACCGCGACGTCGCACAGCGGACCGTCGCCGTTGCCGACCTCCTCGCCGTTGTACAGCATGGGCGCTTCGTCCTTCTCGCCCTCACCGATCACGACGACACCCTGCATCGACACGGAGCTGACCATGTGCCGCATCGCGTCGACTGCGGCGCCGTCGCCACCTTCCTTGTCGCCGCGTCCGACCCACCGGCCGGCCGCCATCGCCGCGGCTTCGGTGACGCGGACCAGTTCGAGCGCGAGGTTGCGGTCCGGAGCTTCGCGGCGTGGGGTGCTGGCCGTCATGGGCTACTGCCTCCTGGAGACTTTTCGGTCGACGCGGGTTGCGCCGGCAGAGGGAGCGGGCGCCGAGGGCGCCCGCACGATCCGTGTGTGTCGCGTGGCTATTGTCTCATCACGGCCGATGGTGTGGGCTGTCGGACCCGCCCGGCCTGAACCTGCCCGTTTCGTAGCTGTCAGACTGGACGGGTGGCATCCAAGAAACCTCGCATCCTGCAAGACGGTCGCGATATGGCGTGGTCGCTGATCCCGCTGCTCGTGCTGATTCTCTTCATCGCGGCGATCGCCAGCCAGTGCGAGTTCAAGCCCGGTGGACCCACGGCGGGTCCGGTGCCGAGCTTCGACATCGATGCCGGCCTGAAGTACGACGCGGCGGAACTCGGATTCCCGATCCGCCACCCCGAGGTGCCCGAGGACTGGCAGCCCAACTCCGGTAGCCGCAGCATCGTCTCCGGCAATCAGGGCGGCGATTCGAGCACCGTCGGTTTCATCACCCCCGCAGGTCGCTACGTGCGCTTCACCCAATCGGATGCCGGTGAGGACGAACTGGTGCGATTCGTCGCCGGAGGTGCCCGCACCGCCACCGACACCAGGTCCGTCGAGGGCCACGACTGGGTGGTCTACGGCGGCGAGGGCGTCGAAGCACTCTGGGTGTCCGACTTCGGCGACGTGCGCATCCTGATCGGTGGCTCCGGCGACGAGGCGGAGTTCACCACCCTGGCCACGGCCGCGGGCAGGGCCGAGCCGCTCGAACCCTGATCCGGGTCGAATCGGTCGAGCTCTGATGGCGAGCTCGGTCGAGGTCAGTCCTCGTCCTCGTCGTCGTCCTCGTACTCGTCGTCTTCGTCCTCGTCGTCCGCGAGGGAGAGTGCCTGCTCGACACGTTCGCGGGCGCCGGCGAGGTGTTCCTCGCAGCGCTTCGCGAGCGCCTCGCCGCGTTCCCACAGCTGCAGCGAGTCGTCGAGGTCGAGTCCGCCCTGTTCGAGCATCTTCACGACGTTGACGAGTTCGTCCCGAGCTCGCTCGTAGCCGAACTCCCGCACATCGGCGTTGGCGTCGTCGGTTCCCGCGTTCGTCACTGTCCTGATCTTCCTTGTCGTTCGTGTCCCATGACGGCGGCGCGGGCCGCGCCGTCCGCCACGCGCACCCGAAGCTGGGTGCCGATGGGCATCTCGTCGAGTGTGCGTACCACTTCGGGGGCGCTGCCCGGCACGATCCGCTGGACCACGGCGTAGCCACGCGCCAGGGTCGCCGCGGGCCCGAGGGTCGCCAACCGTGCCCGCAGGTGTTCGAGCGTCGACGACTGCGACGAGATCAATCGCATGACGTCGCGTCGTGCCGCGTGCTGCAACCGCTCGATCTCCTCGTTCCGCCGGTCGAGATCGCGGAACGGATCGGCCAGGACGGGACGGTCGCGCAACTGTGCGATCACGTGTTCCTCGCGCCGGACCCAGTTGCGCAGTGCCGCCGCCGACCGTGCCCGCAACTCGTCGACGAGATCGAGTTCGGCGACCGCATCGGGTACGACGCGCTTCGCGGCGTCGGTCGGGGTCGCGGCCCGCAGGTCGGCGACGTGATCACAGAGCGGACTGTCGGGCTCGTGGCCGATCGCGCTGACCACGGGGGTCGTGCACGCGGCGATCGCGCGGCACAGCGCCTCGTCGGAGAACGGCAGCAGATCCTCGACGCTGCCGCCGCCGCGGGCGAGGACGATCACGTCGACGTCCGGGTCCTTGTCGAGTGCTTCGAGGGCGTCGATGAGCTGCGTGACCGCGGTCGGGCCCTGCACCGTCGCGTGGCGGACGTCGAACTGCACGGCCGGCCAGCGACGCTGCGCGACCGACAGCACGTCGCGTTCGGCCGCGCTGCCGCGGCTGGTGACCAGACCGACGCGGCGCGGCAGGAAGGGGAGGGGGCGCTTCAACCGCGGGTCGAACAGTCCCTCGGCCGCGAGCAACGCGCGCAGTCGTTCGAGCCGCGCGAGCAGTTCGCCGATACCGACGGCCCGGATCTCGGTGACCCGCAGCGCGAGGCTGCCGCGGCCGGGCCAGAAGGTCATCTTCCCGAACATGATCACGCGGCTGCCCTCGGTGAGCGGCACCCCCGACTGCTGCAACAACTGGGGTGAGCAGGTCACCTGCAGGGACATGTCCACCGACGGGTCGCGCAGGGTCAAAAACGCCGTCCGCGTCCCGGGTCGGGCGTTGATCTGGGTGATCTGCCCTTCGACCCAGATGGTGCCGAGCTTGTCGATCCACCCGGCGACCTTCTGCGCCACGGTGCGGACGGGCCAGGGCTGCTCCGCGGAGTTCGGGCGTGCCGCGTTCTGTCCGGCCGTCACTTGTTACGCGCGCTCGTGATCCGGTTCGACAGCATCGTCACGAACGGAGTACGCGCGGCGTGAGCATTCTCGTATTCGAGCAACGCTGTGAGCTCGTCCACCGACAGTGCGCGCAGGCGGGCACGCAGCTGGGCGAGGGTCAACGAGTCGTAGTCGAGGTATTCGACGATCTCGGAACGGTCGCCGGCGACGACCTTCGTGTCCGTGGTCTCGCCGATCTTCGTGCCCTCGGCGTCGGCGGTCTTCTTCGCGGGGCCCTTCGTCGTCGCGGTGCCGGCCTTCACCGGTGCGGCCTGCTCGGCCACGGGTGCGTCGGCTTCGGTCGCCGGCGGGATCGAGTACAGGGCGAACCGGCCGGGAGCGCCGTTCGCGGCGCTGTTCGTCGAGGTCGCGGTCCCGTCCGAGGGGGTCGAGCCGTCGTCGTCGAAGGTCGCCCACTGTGCGGTCTCGGCGGGCTCCGCTCCGAAGATCTCGAAGAACTGGTCGCCCTTGATGGCGAGCGAGGTCATGACCTGCTGCACTCGCATCGTCGTCTGCAGGATCTGGCTCACCGTCGTCATCGGCAACGAAACGGCTGTGCTCGGCAGCTTGAGGGTCTCTTCGTACGCGGTGACAGCAACGCCGGCAGCCACCCGTGCCAGGAACGGTGGACGGATCATGCCCCAAGACTGCCCGATGATCGGCGTGATTGGTAGCCGGGGAGCACGTCGGCTGCGAGCTGGAAAGCCCCACTCCGACGCGCCCCGTACTCTTGAGGTATGTCTGCGCCTGTTCCTCTCGAAGTCGGGATCACACGGTCCGCCGGTCCCTCCACCTCCGGAAAGCGCGTCCTGCTCGCCGAGCCGCGCGGCTACTGCGCCGGCGTCGACCGCGCCGTCGAGACCGTCGAGAAGGCGCTCGACAAGTACGGTGCGCCGATCTACGTCCGCAAGGAGATCGTGCACAACCGCCACGTCGTCGACACCCTCGCCGACCGCGGTGTGGTGTTCGTCGACGAGACCGACGAGGTGCCCGAGGGTGCCGTGCTCGTGTTCTCGGCGCACGGTGTGTCGCCCGCGGTCCACGAATCGGCCGCTGCCCGGCAGCTGCGCACCATCGACGCGACCTGCCCGCTGGTGACGAAGGTCCACCAGGAGGCCAAGCGCTTCGCCCGCGACGACTTCGACATCCTGCTCATCGGTCACGAGGGCCACGAGGAGGTCGAGGGCACCGCAGGTGAGGCCCCCGACCATGTGCAGCTCGTCGACGGCCCCGACGCCGTCGATTCGGTGACCGTGCGCGATCCGTCGAAGGTCATCTGGCTGTCCCAGACCACCCTGAGCGTCGACGAGACGATGCAGACCGTGCAGCGTCTGCGCCAGAAGTTCCCGCAGCTGCAGGATCCGCCGAGCGACGACATCTGCTACGCCACGCAGAACCGCCAGGTCGCGGTGAAGGCGATGGCGCCCGAGTGCGATCTGGTGATCGTCGTGGGGTCGCGGAACTCGTCGAACTCCGTGCGGCTCGTCGAGGTCGCCCTCGGTGCGGGTGCCCGGGCAGCGCACCTGGTCGACTACGCCAAGGAGATCGATCCGGCCTGGCTCGAGGGTGTCGAGACCGTCGGCATCACCTCCGGCGCGTCGGTCCCCGAGATCCTCGTTCAGGGCGTCGTCCAGTTCCTCGACGAGCGCGGTTTCCACGACGTGCAGTCGGTGACGACCGCCAACGAGACCCTGGTGTTCGCCCTGCCGCGCGAACTGCGCGCGTCGCGTCGCTGAACCGGGTAGTTCCGTAGAGCGAAGACGCCGGTNACCGCCGTGAATCGGCAGGTGACCGGTCGTCTTCGTCGTGTGGGTCAGTCCTCGTAGCGGTCGCGGTACCGCACGCGCGGCGGCTCATAGCCCTGCGTGGGTGCGGGGGAGGGCGCCGGTCGACCGGTGTCCGGCTCGGGTGCCGGACGGCGCCGCGGCTCGCGGACCTCCGGCTGCACCGGGTCCGCAGGTCGGGGAGCGCGGGCACGCCGGGGAGCGGGCTGCTCGGCGGCCGGGGATTCGGGACGGACGCGGCGACGGGGTCGGGTGTCGGCGACCTCCCGGACCGACGCCTTCGCGGCCGGCGTCCCGCGGCCCGAAGCGGTGCGAGGTGCATCCGCAGGGGTGGCCGTCGCCGGTCGCCTCCGGCCCGTGCGCCTGGTCGGCCGGTCGTTCGCAGCGCGTGTCGGCCGGTCGCCCGCGGCGCGAGCGGGGCGGTCCTTCGCGGTTCCGGTCTTCGCTGCCCGCGGCTTCGCCCGCTCTCGCGGCGCACGGGCACGTACTCCCGTGTTCTGTCGGGTCACGAAGATCCGGAAACCGCCGATGGCCAGTGCCAGGAGTGTCGCCACCAGCATCGCCGGGAAGCGGTTCACCAGCGGATAGGCGACGTTGAGCGCGAGATCCTTCAATCCGCCGGTGCTGTCGGAGGAGACGATCTCCTGACCGATCGGCACCGCGAGGAGCAGCAGCAGAGGCGGCTGGGCCATGGCCGTGAACAGTCCGCGATAGCGCACCGCCACCACGGCCGCGACGCAGCCGAGCACGTAGAAGACAGTGAACGCAGAGGTCAGTTCGTTCCCGCGTGCGCTGTCGAGCAGCACCCCGAGAAGCGTCGTTCCGGCTGCGATCGCCACGGCACCCCACCAGGGCACACCGGGCACCGTAGGCACCAACGACCGCATGTCGAGCGGCACCGCCGAACGTGCACGTTGGGTTGCAGACACAACGTAGACATTAGCGTGGCGATGTCAGCTCGCTTCGTCGACAGGACCGTCCGCCACTGCTCTTTCTGCCAGAGTGCTGCGTCGCGGCCAGGCGTCGACACGCTGCACCTCGGGCACCTCACCGTCGAATATTTCCAGGTCGTGGAGCTTGCGGGCCGTCACGCCCACCCGGGTGTCCATCGACGAGACCGTCATGTTGAACGAATCGACGGCCTTGCCGAGCTGGTTGCCGAGCCGGTCGAGGTGGGAACCGACCACACCGAGCCGTTGGTGCAGCTCACGGCCCAATCGGTGGATGGTCGCGGCGTCGCGGGAGAGCGCCTCCTGCCGCCAGGTGTGCGCGATCGTGCGCAGCAGCGCGACGAGCGTGGTCGGTGTGGCGAGGATGACGTTCCGGGCGAAGGCGTGCTCGAGCAGATCGGGATCGGCGCCGAGCGCGGCATCGAGGAACGGATCGCCGGGGACGAACAACACGACGAACTCGGGCGTCGGGTCGAACGACTCCCAGTAGGCCTTCGCCGCCAGTTGGTCGATGTGGGTGCGCAGTTGGCGTGCGTGGCGCGTGAGGTGCCGGTCGCGCTCGTCGGGATCCTCGGCCTCGGCGGCATCCAGATAGGCGGCGAAGGGCACCTTCGCGTCGACGACGATCTGTTTGCCACCGGCGAGGTAGACGAGCAGGTCGGGGCGTACTCCGTCCTTGCTCACCTGGGTGTCGAAGTCGCAGTGCCGGACCATCCCGGCGAGCTCGACGACGCGTTCGAGCTGGATCTCGCCCCATCGTCCGCGGATCTGTGGCGCGCGCAGCGCGGTGACCAGCTGCTGGGTGCGCGTGGACAGCAACTGCGACGCGCGGTGCATGCCCTCGACCTGCTCGCTCAGCCCGGCATAGGCGTGCACGCGGTTGCGTTCGACGTGTTCGACCTGCCGGGCCAGCGCTCCCACGGCCTCGTTCAACGGGCCGACGAGCCGCGAGACCTGGTCGCCGATGGCACCGGACTGCCGGCGCGCGGCATCCTCGCTCACCGCTGCCAGCGACTGACGCAGCTGCTCCTCGTTGTCGCGCAGGGCTGCCAGCTGCGCCTCGGCACGGGCTGCGCGTTCGCCGTCGCGGGTGGCTCGCAACAGCCAGCCGAGCACCACCCCGAGACCGAGCGCGACGAGCAGGCCGAGTGCCGTGAGTGCTGTCATGTGGCGGATGATGCCTCATCGATGCGACATCCACCCGACATCCGGGGATGTCGGTCCTCTCCTCTACCGTCTGTCCCATGCGGATCCTGCACACCTCCGACTGGCACATCGGCCGCACCTTCCACGGTGTCGACCTGCTCGCCGACCAGGCGCGTGTGCTGCGGGCCATCGCCGATCTGGTGGCCGAACGCGGGATCGACGTGGTGGTCGTGCCGGGCGACGTGTACGACCGGTCGATTCCGAGTTCCGACGCAGTGGCCGTGTGCAATGCCGGCCTCGAGGCCATCCGTGAGGCAGGGGCGATCATCGTCGCCACCTCCGGCAACCACGACTCGCCGGTCCGGCTCGGTGCCGGCGCTGCCTTCGCCGCGCACGGGGGTCTGCACCTGATCACCCGCGTATCTCAGATCGACAGCCCTGTCGTCCTGCACGACGAGCACGGCCCGGTCCGCTTCTACGGCATCCCGTATCTCGAACCCGAGATCACCCGCGCCGAGCTCGGCGTCCCCGAGGCCCGTTCGCACCAGCAGATCCTCGACGCGGCGATGGAACGCGTGCGCGCCGATGTCGCGGGTCGCGACGGCGGCACCGATGTCGCGGGTCGCCACGGCCGCACGGTCGTCCTGGCCCACGCCTTCGTCGTCGGTGGCGAGCCCAGCGACTCCGAGCGGTCCATCTCCGTCGGCGGGGTCGAGACGGTCGCCGCGTCGTCGTTCGACGGTGCCGACTACGTCGCGCTGGGCCACCTGCACTCGCCGCAGACGGTGAGCGAGACGGTCCGGTACTCGGGATCGCCGCTGCCGTACTCCTTCGGCGAGCGCTCGCACCGCAAGGCGGTCTTCGTCGTCGACATCGACGCCTCGGGTGCGGCGTCCGTCGAGCGCGTCGATCTCCCGGTGATCCGCGAATTGACCCGTCTCGAAGGCGAACTCGACGATCTGCTCGCCGATCCCGCGCATGCTGCCGTCGAGGAGCACTACGTCTCCGCGGTGCTGACCGACGCGATCCGCCCGCTCGACGCCATGCGCCGCCTGCAGGAGCGGTTCCCGTACGCCGTGCACGTCGAATGGCAGCGACCGGCCGGGTCCACGGAGGGCAGTTATCGCGACAAGGTGCGCGGTCGCAGCGATCGCGACGTCGCCGCGTCGTTCCTCACCGACGTGCGTTCCGAACCGTCCGAGCGCGAGCGCGGCTGGATCGACGAAGCGTTGAGGGAGGTCGACCGTCGTCGTGGCATCGGCGACGAGACCGACACGCAGTGGCGGACGGACGTGCCGGCATGAGACTGCACCACCTCGAGATCACGGCCTTCGGTCCGTTCGCCGACACCGTCGAGATCGACTTCGACGAACTCGGCGCCGACGGGCTGTTCCTGCTGCACGGGCAAACGGGCGCGGGTAAGACGTCGATCCTCGACGCGGTCGCGTTCGCGCTCTACGGCACCGTCCCCGGGGCTCGCTCCGAAGGACGCCGGTTGCTGTCCGACCACGCACGGGTGGGTGCCGTGCCGACGGTTCGGCTCGAGGCGACCATCGCGGGTCGCCGCCTGTCCATAGAACGCAGCCCCGAGTTCGAACGCCCGAAGAAGCGCGGCACCGGCACGATCAAGCAGAATGCCAAGGCGAATCTCACCTGGGTCGACGGGTCCGGGGAGAACCTGTCGCGCGCCCAGGAGATCGGCGACGTCGTCAAGTCGCTGCTCGGGATGAGCGCCGAACAGTTCTTCCAGGTGGTACTCCTTCCACAGGGCGATTTCGCCCGGTTCCTGCGCGCGAACAGCGAAGAGCGCGGCAGACTGCTCGAGCGTCTGTTCGACACCACCCGTTTCGGCGACGTCGAGCAGTGGTTCCGCGACCGCCGCGGTGCCGGAACGAAACTGCTTGCCGAGCAACAGAAGAAGGTCGAAGTCCTCGCGGCGAAGGTAGCTGCGTCCGCCGGGATCGAAGCGGGCGCCGATGCCGATCCGGTGGAGTGGGCGGGCCGCCTGCTCGCCGCGGCCGCCGAGAACCGCGACGACGCCGCCGCGGCCCTGTCGCGCGTCCGCGCCGTCGACGACGCCAACCGGCGCAGGCTCGACGAGACCGTCGCTCTCGTCGACCGACTCCGCCGTCGCCGCGACGCCCTGAACGTCCTCGCCGAACTCGAGCAGACGCAGTCGCAGCGCGTCGCCCTGACGGCCGAACGCGACGCCGCGCATCGCGCGGTGAGCGTCGCGGTCGTCGATCGGGAGGCCGACCGTCTCGCACGCGAGGCCGATGCCGCCGCAGCGCGCGCCGAGACGGCCGCCGCGCCGCTCCGGAGCGACGACGAAGGACTCGATCTCCTCGACGCTGTCGGGCCGACACCATCCGCCACCGATCGCGACATCGTCCGTCCTCGATGCGAGGAATGGTCCTCGGAGGCAGCGCGTCTCGACGTGTTGCTCGATCGCCGACGTCGTCTCACCGAGCTCGAGGCAGACCGCGAGAAGTCCGTCGGGCGCCGCCGCGCTCTCACCGACGAGCGTCGGCAGGTGATCGACGAACGCGCCGCGCTGCCCGAGCGGTCGACCGCCGCCGCCGAGGCGGTCGCCGAGGCCGAGCGCGCAGCCGCGATGCTCCCGGGCCTGTCCACCGTGCGCGACCGTGCCGCCGACGCGCTCGACGCCGCCACCGAACTGTCTTCGCGCCGAACCGAACTCGAACGACTCGAAGCCCGGGTGCTGCAGCTGCACTCCGAGTTCAACGACGCCCGCGACGCGCACCTCGACGTCCGGCAGCGTCGGATCGACGGGATGGCCGCCGAACTCGCCGCGCGTCTCACCGACGGCGAACCGTGCGCGGTCTGCGGTTCCACCGAGCATCCCGAGCCCGCCCGCCCGGCGCCCGATACCGCGACGAAGGCCGACGAGGAACGCGCCCACGCCGCCGAGCAGCGCGCCGCCACCGCACTGAGCGAAGCACGCGAGGCCGTCACCGAACTCTCCGGGATCGTCGCCGTCCTCCGGCAGCGTTGCGGCGACGCCGAACTCGCCGAGCTCGCCACCGCCCACGCCGAGGCGGTCCGCGCCCACGACGAGGCCGCCACCGTCGCCCGCCGGCTCGACCACCTGCGCGCGGCGGTCGAGGATCTGCGCAAGCTCGACACGGTGCTGGCCGAGCAGGAGAAGCGGCTCGACGCCGAACTGTCCGAGCTCGCCCGCGAGGACGCGGTCCGCGTAGCCGAGATCACGGAGATCCGCGAGCGCATCGTCGAGGCTGTCGGCGACCTCGACCTGCTCGCCCCGCGACGGAAGACGGTCGCGGCACTGTCCGCCGCCGCAACCGCACTGCTCGACGCCCGCACCGCCGCGCTCCAGGCCCGCACGGCCGCCGACGAACGCGCCGCCGACGCCCGCACCGCAGCCGCCGAGGCAGGCTTCACCGACCTCGACAGCGCCCGCGCGGCCGTCCGGACGCCCGAGCGACTCGCCGAGATCGACCGCGTCCTGCGCGCCGCCGACGACGAACGCGCGGTGGCCACCTCCATGCTGAACGACCCGGCGATCGCGGCCCTCACCGGCGACGAGGTCGCCGACGT
>NZ_JBKFBA010000002.1:230754-268977 GCF_053345925.1 Rhodococcus sp. C26F | reverse complement strand
GTGCGGCCACCGAGGCCGAGCGCCGGCACCTCGACATCGAGAACTACACCCGACGACTCGAGCGTGCCTGCGCCGAACTCGCCCCGCTGCTCGACGAACACGCCGAACTCGCCGCACTCGCCGACGTCGTCGCCGGGATGGGGTCGAACGCCAAGAAGATGTCGCTGCGCTCGTACGTGCTCGCGGCGCGACTCGAGGAGGTCGCCGACGCCGCCTCCGAACGCCTGCGCAGGATGTCCGGCGGTCGCTACGAGTTCGTGCACTCCGACGCGGCCGAGAGCCGGGGCCGTCGCGGCGGTCTGGGTCTCGACATCCACGACGAGTACACCGGGGCCGTGCGGTCGACGAAGACGCTGTCGGGCGGCGAGTCCTTCCAGGCGTCCCTTGCGCTTGCCCTCGGCCTCGCCGACGTCGTCGCCGCCGAGGCCGGTGGGCTCGTACTCGACACGATGTTCATCGACGAAGGGTTCGGCTCACTCGACGCCGATTCCCTCGAAGCCGTCATGGGTGTGCTCGACGAACTGCGCGCGGGAGGCCGCGTGGTGGGCGTGGTCAGTCACGTCGACGAGATGCGGCAGCGGATCCCGAGCAGGCTCCACGTCATCCGTGGCCGTTCGGGATCCACCGTCCGCGTCGCGAGCTGACCGCTCCTCAGTCCTCGGAGGCGGCCGGTGCCGGAGGGGCCGGCTTCGGATCGGGCACCGAGGTGTCGCCCGGAGCAGGGAGTGCCTTCGTCTCGTCGTCGTCGCCTTCACTGGCGCGTTCGTCGATCTGTTCGCCGATGTAGCGGATGACCACCGCGGCCACCGCCGCGACCGGCACCGCCAGGAACGCACCGACGATCCCGAACAGCGACGAGCCGGCCGTCACCGCGAGCAGCACCACGGCCGCGTGCAGGTTCATCGACCGCGACTGCAGCACCGGCTGCAGCACGTTCCCCTCGATCTGCTGTACCGCGATGATGAGGACCAGCACGATGAGGGCGGTGGTGAAGCCGTTGGCGACCAGCGCCACGAGGACCGCCAACGCACCCGCGACGAACGCACCGACGATGGGAATGAATCCGCCGATGAAGGTGAGGATCGCGAGCACGGGGGCGAGCGGGACTCCGAGGATCACCAGGCCGATGCCGATGAACAGGGCGTCGATGAAGCTCACCAGAGCCTGCGTGCGGATGAACCCGCCCAGCGTGTCCCACATGCGGCCGAGTACCGCTTCGAGGTGACGTCCGGCGCGGCCACCGCTCACACGGTGCAGCCACGGCACGAAGCGTGGGCCGTCCTTGATGAAGAAGAACGTCAGCACGAGGACGAGAGCGAGCGTGACGAGCAGCGAACCCGCCGTGCTCACACCGGAGAATACGCCGCCTGCGATGGTGGCGGCGCTGCCCTGCACTCGCTCGACCACCGCGTGGACGGCGTTGTCGAGTTGCTCGTCGCGCAGGTTGATCGGGGGTCCCTTCACCCATTCCTGCACGGTGTTGATGCCTTCGGTGGCCTTGTTGGCCAGGTCGGGCATCTGGGAGACCACCGACGGGACGATGCCGGCGATGATGCCACCGACGACCGCGAAGAACATGACGAGGGTCAAGCCGGCCGCGCCGGCCGGCGGCACGCCGCGTTTGGTCATGAAACGGGTAGGTGGCCACAGAATCGTGGAGACGACGATCGCCAGGGCGACCGGCAACACGATCACCCACATCTTCTCGATGATCCAGCCGATCACCACCGCACCGGCGGCGATGACGACCAGGCAGGCCGACCACTTGGCGAGCCAGATTCCGCCCGTGCCCAGCAGGCTCCCGCGGTCGGGTTTCGCCGACGGCTTCCCACTGCTGTCACCGCTGGGCGCGGTCTTCGATTCGGTCAACGACGGTCCTTCCGACATGTATCGAGCTCGATACCGATCGACAGTCGCCAATCTACGGTCACCGAGCGCCGCGCGTGGTCCGGACGACACGCCGGAAACGGCGCTGAAGGGTCCCCGGCCGTGGCATTCTCGAAACGTGACGAACAGAACGAGCACGACCCGACGCCTGCGTGTACCTGCGGCGGCAGTGGCGATCGCCGCCGCCTTCGCGCTCACCGCGTGCAGCTCCGACGACAGTTCCAGCAATGAGGACGTCCGGTCGTCGGCGGACGTCGCCGTCACGAGCGTCCAGGAGCAGGCCGAAGGTGCCATCTCGTCGGTGCAGAGCATCGCGTCCAGCGCGGCCGAGCGGGCCGGCGACATCTTCGACGAGGCGAAGCTCGACGTCTTCGTCGCGGCCTTCCGTACCGGCTATCCGCAGCTGTCGGCCGACCGGGAGACGCAGGACATCGAGTCGATCGTCACCGAGACCTGTCCGCTCATCGACGAGGGCGCGTCCGACCAGGAAGTGAACGCGAAGGTCCAGGAGGTCGCGACCAACGGATCGACCGTGCCCGACGAGGACCAGGCAGCGCGCATCGCGCAACTGGTGCGGGTGGCGTGCGGGTGAAGTGAGCCGTGCGGGTGAAATGAGCGGCGGGCGGCCGCGTAGAATACCGATCCCGTGAGCCTTACCCTCGGAATCGTCGGTCTTCCCAACGTCGGCAAGTCGACGCTGTTCAACGCGCTGACCAAGAACGATGTGCTGGCAGCGAACTATCCGTTCGCCACCATCGAGCCCAATGTCGGCGTCGTCGAACTGCCCGATCCGCGGCTGAACCGGCTCGCCGAGATCTTCGGTTCTGAGCGCATCCTCCCGGCCACGGTGTCGTTCGTCGACATCGCCGGCATCGTCAAGGGTGCCTCCGCCGGTGAGGGCATGGGTAACAAGTTCCTCGCCAACATCCGCGAGGCCGACGCCATCTGCCAGGTCGTGCGCGTGTTCGACGATCCCGACGTGGTCCACGTCGAGGGCAAGGTCGACCCGATGGCCGACATCGAGGTCATCGCGACCGAGCTGATCCTCGCCGACCTGGAGACGATCGAGCGGGCGCTGCCGCGGCTCGAGAAGGAGTCCCGGAAGAACAAGGAACTCGTCGCTCAGCTGGAGGAGACGAAGAAGGCGCAAGCGATCCTCGAAGACGGACGCACCGTCTTCTCCGCCCAGGCCGAGGTGAAGGGCGAGCTCCTGCGCGACCTGCATCTGCTCACCGCCAAGCCGTTCCTGTACGTCTTCAACGCCGACGAGGCCGTCCTCACCAACGAGGAGCGCAAGGAAGAGCTGCGCAAGGCCGTCGCACCGGCCGACGCCGTCTTCCTCGACGCCAAAGTCGAGTCCGAACTCCTCGAGCTCGACGAGGACGAGGCGATGGAACTGCTCGAATCCATCGGCCAGACCGAGGCCGGTTTGAAGCAGCTCGCGCGCGCCGGTTTCCACACCCTCGGTCTGCAGACCTACCTGACGGCGGGTCCGAAGGAATCGCGTGCCTGGACGATTCGCAAGGGCGACACCGCGCCCAAGGCGGCCGGCGTGATCCACACCGACTTCGAGCGCGGCTTCATCAAGGCCGAGATCGTCTCGTTCGCCGACCTCGACGCGGCCGGTTCGATGGCCGAGGCGAAGGCCAAGGGCAAGGTCCGCATGGAGGGCAAGGACTACGTCATGGCCGACGGCGACGTGGTGGAGTTCCGCTTCAACGTCTGACGAGACGACGCGGTTCGCAAGGCGACCGCTGCCACGCTCGATCGCACTTCGGTGTTCTCGACCCCGTATTTCGAGGTCTGGAACACCAAAGTCGTTTTGTACTCCTCATTCCGTTGCCACGTCGGGAACCGGCCGTCATGCCGACGGAATCAACCGTGCCGGGCGACGTCCTCGCAGAGGATGCTCGGCCACTGCGCGAGATCGGCCGGGGTGTGCGCGATCTCCAGCTTCGCGTGGGGGAGCAGCCCCACCAGCGACTCCGCCGTGGACACCGGGTGCGCGGGATCGTCGATCCACGCCAGCACCGTCACCGGAATGTCGATGCCGGACACGGCCTCCGGATCGGGCAGGTCGCTCAGCGCGGCGCCCCGGAACAGCGACGGCAGCAGTTCCTCGGTGACGTCGGGGACTGTGTCGGGCGCGTCGACGGTGGCCGGTGGCCGGGGTGCATTCAGGTCGCGCGTGAGGAACGCCGCCAGTCCCTGCTGCTCGATCAGATCGGCGGCGGCCCGGTACTCGGCGGCCTTCGCGGCGCGGGTGGCCCAGGCGGTCGCCGGCACCAGCAGCGTGAGGCTGCTGAACCGCTCCGGATCCTTCACCGCCGCGTGCAACAGGGTCCCGGTGCCCATCGACGGCCCGACCCCGTGAACCCGTTCGCCGGGGAAGTAGTGGTCGAGCAGCCGCAGCAGGTCGTCGGCGAGCACCGGCCAGCGGTAGTCCTCCGGCACCGCACGCCCGGTCGAGTGGCCGTGCCCCCGTGCGTCGTAGCGCAGCAGCCTGGTGCCGCTGAGCCCGCGGCCCAGGTCGAGGTCCATGAGGCGGTCGCGGTGGCGGCTCGAGGTCAGGCCGTGGAGCTGGACGACCGGGTGACCACCCTCGTCGCTCAGCTCCATGTCGAGCTCGGCCCTCGGCACACTGAAGGTCGGCACGTCGTCTCCCGATGTCGGAAAGCAGTTGCTGGAGAAGGCGCCTAGGATACCCGGCATGCGGCTGACAAATGTGGCGCACCTGCGCCTGCCGTTCGGCCGACTGCTCGGTTACGACGTCACCGTCGCGGGGCTCGGCCGGGCGCTGCCCGTGTCGTTCGACCAGCGGCGGCACGTCGGCGCGGGTGATCGTCCCGGCTCCTGGATGGCTCTGTCCTTCCGTCTGTTCGAGCCGGTCTCGCCCGACGACCTCGCGACAGCATGGCTGGCGGTGATCGCGCGGCACGGCACCCTGCGCTCGGTGTTCACTCACGGCGACGACGGTGAGCCGCGCCTGCACGAGGCCGAGATCCGCCCGGGCGGCTGGGTCGAACATCCGATCGGTCCCGGTCAGGCCGTCAACGACGCCCTCCGGGACGTCCTCGACAGCGCATGTTCGCCGTACAACCGGCCGTCGCACCGGCTGTGTGTGCTCGAGACCGCTACGGAACCGACCGTCGTGGTGGCTGCCGATCACTCGCACGTCGACATGTGGTCCATGCTGGTGATCGCCCGCGACCTGCTCGCCGCCCTCGCCGCCGTGCACGCGGGACGGGAACCGTCCCTGCCGCAGACACCGGCCTTCGCGGAACACACCCGGGCACTGCAGGACCGTCCGGCCGCACCCGCCGAGGTCCACGAGCGCTGGGCCGAGGTGCTCGCCGCCAGCGGCGACGTGATGCCGCGCTTCCCGCTCTCCCTCGGAGTGGCGAGCCTCCAACGCGAACGCGTGGAGGTGCGCGACGTGCTCGACGTCGACGACAGCGCCGCCTTCTCCGCTCAGGCCGCGGACGACGGGGTGTCCACCCTCGCGCTGGTGGTCGCGGCCATGACCGAGGTGACCCTCGAACTGGCCGGATCCCCGTTGCGGGCGGTATTCCCGGTGCACAGCCGGTACGACGCCACGTGGCACGACTCCGTCGGATGGTTCATCACCAATTCGGTGCTCGAATCGTCCGTCCCCGAACCTCGTGCGGCCGCGGACGCGGTCAAGGAGGCGGTCCGCCTCGGATCCTGGCCTCTCGAGGACATTCTGCGCCCGTGGGGTGGGATGCCGGAGGCCCCGGGCATGTTCGCGATCTCCTGGCTGGACCTGCGCAGGCTTCCCGTCCGGGTCGACGCCACCGGCCTCGAGGCGCAGTACGTCGGCGCGACCATCCGCACCGACGGGGTGATGCTGTGGTTCATCCTCGACGGCTCGGGTCTGCACCTGCGGTGCCGCTATCCCGACACCGTCGAGGCCCGACGGCACGTCGGTGGCTGGCTGGACCTGCTCATCGCCCGGTTGCAGGCCCGCGCCCGCGAATCGGTCGGCGGGCAGATCCGATTGGGCGACAGGAGCTATCGGGTGCAACGTGCCGGCCGATCCGACGTACCGGCGATCGTCGGTCTACTCTCCGCCGAGCAGATCCCCTGCGACGGTGCGGAACTCGCCCGGTACGAAGAGGCCTACGACGCCGTCGCCCGCGACCCCTCGCACTATCTCGCGGTGGTGCGCGACGAGGTCGGCCGGATCGTGGGCACGATGCAGTTGACGATCGTGCCGGGTCTGTTCCGTGGCGGTGCCACCCGCCTGCTCGTCGAAGGAATCCGGGTCGCCTCGTCCGAACGTTCCCGCGGCATCGGCACAGCCATGCTCGAGTGGGCCCACGATCACGGCCGGAACCGGGGTGCCACGCTCGCGCAGATCGCCGCGGACGCGTCCGACGAGCGGGCTCGGATGTTCGGCGCGCGGCTCGGCTACGGCTGCACCCAGGTTGGACTCGAACGGGCGCTCTGACGTCGGCCGACTCGATAGCCGAGGACTACGTCGTGGCCGACGGCGACGCGGTGGAGCTCCGCTTCGTCGTGTAGCGCGTCCTGTGCCGATCCGGATCCGTTCCGGTGGACGTGGGTACGCCGCGCGCGACGAGGTGACGGACGACGTGCTCCGCGTCCGCGCCGGCCCCGCCGACGAGCATCGACCGGAACGACGACTGGAAGCACAGACCGGTGAAGTACAGGCCGGGCACCGAGGGAACCACGCCGTGTTCCTCGCGCGGCCAGTCATCCGTGTCGAGCACCGGTAGGTCGATCCAGTCGTAGTTCTGGCGGAATCCGGTGCACCACACCACATTCGTCACGTCGAGAGTCCGGCCGTCGGACAGGGCGGGACGGAGTTCGGCCACGCCGGTCACCCGCTCGGTGATCCGGGTGACGCCGCGTGCGGCCAGCTCCCGCCGACGGATCCGCAGCAACGGCGCGCCGTGACGCCGTTCGTCCTCGCGAGCACGTCGCCCCATCGGAGTGCGCACCGACAGCACGTGTCCCCACACGAACCACAGGACCGGGAACAACACGCGCATGGCGGGACTGTCCACACGCACCGGCAACTGCCCGGTGTCGCGTCCGCACAGGATCGTCGGATGGGACGCCGCCAGCTCGTAGGCGATCTCACTACCGGAATGAGAGGCTCCCACCACGAGCACCGGACCGTCACGCAACTGCGACGGATCGTGATACTCGCTCGAATGCAGTTGCACGATGCCGGGATCCAGTTCGGAAGCGAAGTCGGGGACGCGTGGGGTTCGACCGAACGTGCCCGTGGCCACGATGACGTTGTTCGCCTCGATCCGCGTGTCGCCGCAGGCGAGGACGAACCGGTCGCCGTCGTGGGAGAGGCGGCGCACCCGGGTGTTACCGAGTACGGGCAGGTCGAATCGGGAAGCGTAGGACTCGAGGTAGTCGGCGAGCTCGTCCTTGGTGGGGGAGCGGTGCGGGTCGCCCGGGAACGGCATGCCGGGCAGTTCGTCGTAACCGGCGGGACTGTACAGGCGTAGCGAGTCCCAATGGCAGCGCCAGTTGTCGCCGATGCGTCTGTACGTGTCGACGATGAGGAACGGACGGCCGCGACGAGCCAGATGGTAGCCGGCGGACAGGCCTGCCTGACCTGCGCCGACGACGACGGTGTCGATCTGTTGGGGTGCGCTGTGGACGGTCATGACGACTCCCCGAGGTGAGGGAACTACACCGACGACGTTAGGCACTGCCGCCCCTCGGCCGCGTCGGGAGGAGTGTGCAATCGAAGGTGGCAGCGTATGGGCAGTTCTACCCAGTCAGAGCAGACGATGCTCGTACGCGTAGGCCGTCGCTGCCGCTCGTGAGGACACCTCGAGCTTGGTGAATATGTTGCTCAGGTGCCGGGCCACCGTCTTCTCGCTGATGACGAACTCGTGGGCGATGGCTCGATTCGTCCTGCCCGTGGCAACGGCGCGCAACACCTGAACCTCCCGGGGCGTCAGCCCGTTCGGTGCGTCGGCGAGTTCGGGACCGCGGAGCTCACGCAGATCCGGCAACGCGTGCAGATCGTGGAAGACCGATGCTGCCGAGTCGAATTCGAGCCGGGCGTCATCGTCGTCGCCGAGTGCGGCGCAGCATCGACCCTGCAGCACTCGTACCCGGGCACGTTCGTAGGGTGCACCGAGGTCACGCCAGCGCCTGCCGGATCGCCGCAGCCGTTCGAGGGCGCCGCAGGGGTCACCTTCGGCGAGCAGGACCGAGCCCTGCGCGTGGTCGGCCATCGCTGCCAGTGCAGGGGCGTCCTGCGTCCGGGTCAGCGCCTCGAGCTCGTCGGTGCTGCGCCGGGCCGCGGCGACATCTCCGGTGGCGAGCGCGATCTCCGTGTGGGCGGCGAGCATCCGCGGCCGGTCGAGATTCGAGGCTTCGCCGAGACCCCGGAGGATTCCGGCGACCGCTGCGGTGGTGTCGCCCTGTCTCAGGCGCAGCAGAGCCAGGCCCGGCTGTACCTCCTGCCCGTACATGCCCGCCGACCTGTAGGCGCCTTCCGCCTCGGCGAACTCGCCGCGCAGACGGTGCAGTTCGCCCTGCTCGTACAGGGCCATTCCCATCGCGGGTTGACCGGGCGGATCCGACAGCCGCTGCAGTGCGAGGCGGGCGAGGTCCATCGCCTGCGACCAGTCGCCCTCGAGTTGCAGCATCTGGGCGCGATGGACGAGGCACTGTCCCCGGAAGGGCACGAGGCCGGATTGATCGTCGCACCAGCGGCCGAGGGCCTGTGTCCACTCCTTCGTTCGTTGCAGATGATATGTGCCGTAACAGGTCTCGATGACAGCGCAGTACACCAGGCCGGAGACGACGGGTGAGACCTCGCCCAGTCCGACGGCGACGAGTACCTCGTCGAGTGTCCGCAGCCCGCCGTCGATGTCGCCGAGCAGGACTCGGCACTGTCCGATGCCCAGCGAACCGAGGGCGAGGAGATCGGCATCGTGGCAGGCCCGTCCGATGCGCTGCGCCGCGGTGAAGATCGGCAGTGCCTCGGTCGGCCGGTTCGCGTACATCTCCTGTACTGCTCCGGGGATCATCAGGAAGCCGCTGGTCGCGCAGTCCGGTCGGTCCGGGACACCCGACTGTCGGGCTCGCTCCAGCCAACCTCCGGCGCGCGCCACCTCTCCGCGTCCCATCAGCAGGAAGCACAACCAGAAGGCGCTGATACCCGCGCTCTCGGTTTCGCCGGCTTCGAGATGTGCGGCGAAGGCGCGCTCGTACAGTGCGACGCTGTCGTCATCGTGACCCGCGAGGTACGCGGCTCGGGCGAACAGATCGAGGTCGTCCGCGGACAGGGCAGCGAGTGTGTCGGCGCTGCGGAATCCGTCCAGGGCACGTGGCCACTCGCGCGCGCGGAACGCTGCCCGCGCGTGGTCCAGGACCGTCGACCTGCCCATGTTCGCTCCCGCGATCGAGCGCCGCCGACACCGGCTGATTGCGATCCTACGCCCGCGGGTACGCAGGGTCGTCGGTGTGCACGCGGCTCACGACGGTCGCATGCCCGCCAGAACGATCGACACCAATCGTGGAACGAGATCCGGGGTCACCGCACGGATCGCGTCGGGTAATGGACGGGTGATCAGGCCGATCGCCAGGACCAGTTCGAGCGCGTCGAGGTCGGGACGCACGATGCCCGTGGCCCGCACCGCGTCGAGCAGTTCCTCGACCCCGGCGAGCGTATGGGCCTGGGCGCCGCGCACCGATCCGGAGATCTCGTCGGTCACGAACTCGGCGAGGGTCGCGGAGAGCGCACCCAGGTCGAGTTCGACCAGCCGTTGTACATAGCCCACCCACGCGTCCTCGGGTGACGAGCCGACCCGCTCCAGGGCCTCGGTGCCCGCTGCGCGCATGTCGCCGAGGATCGCCAGCGCGACCTCGTCGGCCAGCGCGGCCCGGGACTCGAAGTTCCGGTAGAGGGTGGCGATGCCGACTCCGGCGGCCTCCGCGACCGTCTCGAGTGCCACGTCGCTGCCGTGGGCTGCGAACAGTCGGCGCGCCTCCTGGACGATCAGCTGACGACGCTTCGCGGCATCGGCACGCATCGGTTCCCTTCCTTCCGGACCGGGCTGTGAGGAACTTCGCTTGACATGTCCATCCTAACCGGAGGATTATTCTCCAATAGAAGTGGAGGAAAATCATCCACTTAGTGATGGTTCGGACAAGGAAGACGCGATGGCAGACGCCGCTACGACGACAGTCGTCGCGTCCATCCTCACCTTCGCCTTCGGAAGCATCGAATCGACCTTCTGGCCGGTCGCGGGATCCATGGCCCTCGGCATCGCCACCCTTGCGCTTCCGCTGGCCGGACTCCAGAAGGCCTTCGGCGCCAAGGGGTTCACCATCGGTGCGATGGCCATGATGTTCCTCGGCAATCCGCTGGCCGGTATCGCGACGACGTCGGCATGGCTGCCGTCCGGACTCGGCACCTTCGGCCAGATCCTGCCCCGGGTGCTGCCGGCACCCTCGTGCGCTTCGCGGCATACTTCGACGGCGCAGGCGGACTCGTCGCGCTCTCGACCCTCGTCACGTGGATCGTCGTGGGACTTCTGCTCTACGCGGTCGGTATGCGACGTGCGGTGGGTGAGGGAGCGGCAGAGCGTCCTTCCGCGCAGGTCTCGGCCTAGCGGACCACGTCGAGCGGTCCTTCCTCGGGCGTCGGCGGCTCGAACCGCTCGAAGTACTCCGTCGCCGTCCACTCGGTCAGCGGCCAATCGTCCGCCCACCTCCCGTGCCGGTCGCCGACCCGGCTCAGGATGGTCTCGAGATCCGTCGCGATGTACACGGTCTCCGGCACGATGCCCTGCGGTGCGAGCAGTGCGCGGAACTCGTCACGTTGTCGCCGGAACCAGAATCCGAAGTCGAGCACGACATCGTTCCCGGTCGTGACATGGCGCAGCAAGCGCGCTTTCAGGTCTGCCGATACCTCGGCCACCACGTCGGCGGAGGGCATGGTCGTGATCCCGCGATCCCAGAACTCCACCTCGTACGACAGACGCAACCAACCCTCGCGCTCCAGGCGCTTGGCGTAGGTGGTCTTGCCGGCACCGGCCGGGCCGCACATCATCACGACGCGAGACACTCGGGTCCTGTTCGCTGCCATCGGGCCGACGGTACACACCGACACCGACGTCGAGACCGGGTGTCAGGGCACGAAGAAGGTCGTGAAGCCGGGAGTCATGGGCGGCCCGGGAAGGGGATGGAGTACGAGCGCGACCTGTCCGCTCCCCGTTGCCAGGACGGCTTCCGGTGGGAAACCGTTCAATCCGTCCGACATTCGCGCAGTACCGGATGCCCCGGTCGTCAGGTTCAACCAGTCGACCTGCGCGTAGATCAGGCAGCCCCAGCCCTCCGGCTTGTTCCCTGTAACCGTCCCGCTTCCTTCCGTCTCGCCGATCCGGACGGCGCACCGGACGGGCGGCACATCGAAGCTTCCGTTCGGATTGCCGTGGGAAGCGGGGTCGATCCGGAACGGGACGGTGACGACCTCGGCCGACGCGACCCCCGGCACTGCGAGAACCGAGGTGGCGACCGCCAGAAGGGACGCGCCGACGATTCCGAGGAGACGAGCCTCCACTCGGCGCAGCCGCGTCACGTGGAGACCTTTTCGGTCTTCGGTGAGAGTCTGCCGATCACGGCGCTGCCGATGATGCCGACGACGATCATGCCGATCCCGACCGCGTCCGGTATCGAGTCGGTAACCCAACCGAAAATCCCCGCGACCAGCACGAACGTCGGCAACCAGTCGATCGGCTTCAGGAGCGACGGGGCGGGTTCGGACTCGCCCTGCGACGCCGCGAACTTCGCACCGGCGTAGTCCGGGTAGAACTCGGTGAACGAGACGGCGAAGATGGTCGCCGCGAGCTGGAGCACCCAGCCGGTCCAGAAGTTGCCCGGGTCTCGCATCACGGCGTCGCCGATGAATCCGACGATGGCGGAGAAGGTGAACGCACCGGCCCAGACCGCGGAGATCACGTAATTGATCTTCATGAACAGAGGAGACGTCCAGTATTCCTGGGGCGTTTCCTCTTTCGCGTAGGGGAGTGTGAACGGCCTGCGCGCGATCAGGGTGGCGAAGACGAACACCGCGAGCGCGATGTTGGTGAGTTCACCGGCCCAGATCTCCATCCAGTCGATGACCCCGTCCGATGCGATGAGGCCCACCGCGGCCAGCACGACGAAGAATGCCGCGCCGAACACGTCGATGGCGTGGACCTTGACGCCGCGTCGCGTGCCCACCCACATCGTCAGCAGGACGAGACCGAGAGCGAAACACACCGCTTCCTCGAACCGTCCCGGGGCCGACAGGACGGACATGAGGATCCACGGTGCGATGCCCGACAGTGGCGACCGGAGGTAACCGTCGACGACCTTGGTCATGCCTACCAGCGTATTTCGTGAAGCCGGGCATGTCGGAGTTTTCGGAGGATCGGGCAGGATCCTCTCGGGCGCACTCAGTCCTGCGAGGTCGGTGTTTCGGCCAGGGTGCGTCGGGTGGAGAAGCGACGCTCAGCCCCCGACAAGGGGTCGACGAATTCGAGTTCGCGCGCGAGCAATTGGAGGGGGAGCGAATGGTCGTCCGGTGTCTCGGGCAGCAGGACGGGATACCAGTGGTCGCCGAGGATCCCGATACCGAGCGCCGCCAGGTGTACTCGCAGCTGATGCATCCGACCCGTGTGCGGGCGCAGCAGGGTGTGCAGGACGGCCCGTCCCGACCTGCTCACCCCGGATCCGAGCACCTCGATCAGCGTCTCCGAGTTGGGTTCGCGGGTGTCGTCGACGACGACGCGCAACTCACCGCGCCGCGCCTCTATGTGATTGCGGTACAGCACGGGGACCGGACGTCCGGCGATCTCCGGCGCTGCCGGATCCCATTCCGCCGGCAGTGCGGACACCGCCTCGTACACCTTGGTGACCCGGCGCTTCTCGAACAACGACTGGTAGGCGCCGCGCGTCTCGGGCCGGGCCGAGAACATCACGAGCCCGGCGGTCGCCCGGTCGAGCCGGTGGATCGGTGTCAGATCCGGGTTGTCGAGACGGGTCCGCAGCCGGACCAGCGCCGACTCGCGTAGGTAGCGCCCGCCCGGAGTGGTCGGCAGGAAGTGCGGTTTGTCGACCACGACGAGGTCGTCGTCCACATGCAGGATCTCCTCGTGGAACGGCACCGGTTCCTCGACGGGCAGATCGCGGTAGTACCAGACGAACCGGTGCGCTCCGAGTTCGGTGCTGCGACCGATCGGTTCTCCGTCGATCCCCACGATCTCGCCGTCGTCGAAGCGGCGATAGAGATCGTCGGCGTCGAGATGGTCGAAGCGCGCGACGACGTACTCGGCGACCGTCGACCACGGACCGGAGGTCGGAACACGCAGTCGCGTGGGCCCGACCCCGTTCCTGACGGGCAACGGTGAGGGCATCGGCACGGGCACCATCCTCCCATCGGCCGCGACGTAGGCTGCGACTCGGGTGATCGGCGGTGGCGCGATCGGAGAGCGACGGCGCGATCAGAGCTTGTCGAGATCCACATAGGAGACGACGAAACCGATCACGAGCAGGAGGGCGAAGAACCCCAGGAACTCCCTCATCACGTCCTCTCCGGAGAAGCGGGTGCCGCTTTCGTCTGTTTCGCCGACTGTATCGCCGCGGACCGATACGCGTTTCGCCGATGCTCGTCGGGGACGGCCGACACCGTTCTGCCACCATGTCCGCATGACTGCACCGGCCCGGCTCGGCATCCCGACCGGCACGCTCGCGCTGCTGGCCGCCCTGTACTTCGCGCAGGGTCTGCCGTACGGGTTCTTCACCCAGGCGCTTCCGGTGGTGATGCGCGAGTCGGGTTTCTCGTTGATCGCGATCAGCGCGACGGGTGTGCTCTTCGCGCCGTGGGCGCTGAAGTTCCTGTGGGCGCCGTACGTCGACCACTACGGGACCCGGCGGCAGTGGTTGCTCTCGCTCCAGCTCGCGGCGTCGGCGGTGTCGTTGATCCTGGCGTGCCTCGACCTGTCGTCGACGCTGCGGTGGCTGCTCGTCGGCATCGCGGTGGTCAACGCCCTCTCGGCAACGCAGGACGTCGCGACCGACGGTCTGGCCGTGCAACTGCTCGGACCGAAACAACGCGGGCTGGGGAACGGCATCCAGGTCGGCGCGTACCGCATCGGGATGATCGTCGGTGGGGGAGCGCTGCTGTGGGTGTTCTCCCTCGCGGGTTGGCGCAGCCTGTTCCTCGCGATGGCGTTCCTGCTGGTGCTGACGACGATCCCGGTGTGGCGACTGCCGCGCACGGAGCGACGAGCCACGACGGATCGGGAACCGAGAAGCGCGACCCGCATGACGGTCGCGTGGTGGGCGCGTCTGCGCCGCCCGGGGATGCTCGCATTCATTCTGCTCATCGGCGGCTTCAAGTTCGGCGACTCGATGGGTTCGGCGATGGTCGGGCCGTTCATGTCCGACTCCGGGCTCACCCTCGGGCAGATCGCGCTGGTCAAGGGGGTGCTGTCCTCAGCAGGCGCCCTCGGCGGCGCCGCACTCGGTGGATGGCTGTGCTTCCGTCGCGGTCGCCGGCAGACCCTGCTGATCGGCGGCGTCACCCAGACGGCGAGCCTCGCGCTGTACGTCGTCGCGTCGCTCGGCTACGGCGGGTTCGGGCTCATCGTCTCCGCGAGCCTGGCCGAACACGTCCTCGGGGGTGCCGCGACGGTTGCGGTGTTCACGCTCATGATGGACGCCGCGGACAGGGATCACGCCGGCAGCGACTACACCCTGCTCGCGTGCGCGATCGTCGTCGTGCAGGGCATCGCGGGGTTCACCGCCGGTGTGGTCGGAGACGTGTTCGGCTATCCCACGCTGTTCGGCACGAGTCTGGTGCTGTCGGGAATCGGATGTGCCGTCCTGTTGCTCGCGCTCGATCGGGGCATCGGACCGAGCGGCGTGCACGGGGTGTGGCGGAGCGGCGCGGGACAGGCGGCCTCGCGTCCCCGGTGATCACCGGTACCGCCGATCACCGCGACCAGTACTGCAGCATCGGCTCCTCGGCGAGCACCGTCGACCCCTCGGAGATGACGAGAGCACGCGACGAGATGCTGTACTGCACACCGGCGTTCGTGGCGGTGAAACCGTCGCCCGAGGGCACGGGATCGTCGATCTCGATCGCCGCCCCGTCGTTCGTACGGACGCCCTTGTAGTAGTACCGCCCGGCCCCGGTCTCGCACACCACGACGAGCGAGTCGGCCGTCTGCCCGATGGCGACAGCGGGATTCGTGTGGTTGCACCGCGCCTCGGGAATACCGACGAAACCCTGGGTGTCGGTGTCCTCTGAGGCCGACACGGGCGGTAGCGGACGTGCGGGTCCGGTCGCGGGTGCGGGATTGCCGGTCGCCGTGAGTTCGAGATCCTCGATCCGCAGCGCCACGTCGTCCGGAAGCACGGTGACGTAGCTGTTGCCCTGCACGATGCTGTTGGCCGTGATGCACTCGAAGTCGCCGGTCAGGCACGACAGCCGCTCCCAGTAGCCGCCGAGCGAATCCGTCGGGCGCAGCGCGTATTCGCCGGGCGCGATGTCCACTCCGACCTTCAGGGTGCCGTTGGTCGGGAAACCGCTCGCGGCGGCGGACCGGCTCGCCTGTGCTCGCGGGGCGGGCGGATCCGCTTCCGCTCGTGGGGCAGCAGACGGCGATGCGGTGACAGTCACGGTCGACGGGGACGGGCTCGCGGCGACGGCGCTCTCCGATCCCGGATCGGACGAGCGGGTCAGGACGACGACCAGCGCGGCGACCGCGGCGACGACGGCGACGAGCAGGGCGCCGCCCACGAGCCACGGCCACTTCGGTCGACGCGGCGGGGTCGGGGTGGGCCAGGGTGGCGGGGGAGCGCCGTAGCCGTAGCCGTATCCGTCCGGCGGAGGCTGCATCGACATCGGGGTCCCTTCGCTGTCGCGGTGGTGTGCCTCCTGATATCGCTGCCGATGTCTCCCGCTGTTACGTTCGGTGGGGTGGCGCTATCCGGTGCGTTGCAGGTCGGTGCAGGGAAGAGTCAGTTCGGCCAGATCGTCGAGGGAGACGGGCAGCACCCGTGCGAGGGCGGCGATCGTCGCGAAGGCCGGCGTCGCCAGTCGTCCGGTCTCGATCTTCCGAAGGGTCTCCGGCGAGATGTCGGCGGCCTGAGCCACCTCGGTGAGCGTCCTGCTGCCTCGGGCTTCGCGCAGCCGTCCACCCAGGCGTTTGCCGGCGGCCAGCTGTTCCGGGGTCAGGGGGAGTCGCACCATGACCCGCAGTCTAACCGTGGCGGTATGAAAATACCGATCGTCGCGTTAGGGTGGTATTTAAATACCGTTATGTGAGCCTGAGGAGTACCCCCGTGTTGGAACTGAAGACCCCCGGTGAGATCGCGGCAATGGACGTCACCGGCACGTTCATCGCCGAACTGCTCGACGACCTGACGGGCCGTGCTCGGCCCGGCGTGAACCTGCTCGATCTCGAACAGCGTGCACGGGACATGATCGAGGGACGCGGCGCGGTCTCGTGCTACTGGGATTACGCGCCGTCGTTCGGGAGCGGACCGTTCCGCAACGTCATCTGTCTCTCCGTCAACGACGCAGTGCTGCACGGACTCCCGCACGACGACGTGCTCCGGGACGGCGACCTGCTCAGCATGGACATCGCGGTCTCGATCGACGGCTGGGTCGCCGATTCGGCGCGCAGCATCATCGTCGGCGCGGAGCGTCCCGAGGACCGGCGTCTCGTCGAGGCGACCGAGGTGGCGCTGGCCGCGGGTATCGCCGTCGCGCTCTCCGGCAACCGCCTGGGCGACATCTCCGCGGCGATCGGCGCCGTCGCCGCCGAGTACGGCTATCCCGTCAACACCGAATTCGGTGGTCACGGTCTCGGTCGCACCATGCACGAGGATCCGCACGTGGCGAACGCCGGGCGTAAGGGGCGTGGGCTCGTGCTGCGCCCCGGCCTGACGCTCGCCCTCGAACCGTGGTTCGCGGCGGGGACGGACAAGATCGTCTACGACCCGGACGGCTGGACCATCCGCTCCGCCGACGGCTCGCGTACCGCGCACAGCGAACACACGATCGCGATCACCGAGGGTGAACCGCTGGTGCTGACAAAGCGAGAGCGTGTCACCGAGTAGAGATGTCACCGAATCGAGGTGTCACCGAACAGTTCCGGACAACAGGAACATTCGGAGTAGACGCGCGGGTTTCTGTTCGGTCCGTTATGGTCGGTGCACCGACGGGCGAAAGGCGATGCCGATGCCGCTGTACGAGTTCCGATGCGCCGACTGCGGGTCGTTCGACGTCTCCCTTCCGATGAGCGAGGTCTCCTCGTCGACCCCGTGCCCGCAGTGTGCGCAGCAGGCTCGTCGTTCGCTCACCGCGCCCCGTCTCGGCCGGGGCGGTTCGGCGGCGATGCGCCTGCACGACGCGACGGTGCGGACCGCGTCCGAACCCGACGTCGTCTCGGGCGCCCTGCCGGGTGCGTCAAGGCGTCCGTCGCGGCCGGTTTCCACCGATCCCCGGCACCGATCGTTACCCCGACCCTGACCGACTCCGTCCCCGAGCGTCACAGCCCCCGATCCGTCACCGCTGCAGGAGGTCCCGTGCCCGACGTCGTGTTCCCCCTCGATTCGACCCGCCGGTTCACCGATCAGGAGAAGATCGGCCACAACCGTTGGCACCCGGACATCCCGCCCGTCGCGATGCTGAAACCGGGGGATTCCTTCCGCGTGCACTGCCGCGAATGGTTCGACGGCGAGATCCACAACGACGACTCCGCCGACGACATCCGCAATGCCCCGCTGCACATCGTGCACGCGTTGTCGGGACCGTTCGCGGTGGAGGGTGCCAAGCCCGGCGACCTGCTGATCGTCGACATCCTCGACCTCGGCCCGATCCCGCAGGAGGACTCGGGTCCGCTCGCCGGGCAGGGGTGGGGCTACACGGGCATCTTCGCGAAGACGAACGGCGGGGGATTCCTCACCGACCAGTTCCCCGACGCCTACAAGGCGATCTGGGACTTCTCCGGGCAGAAGGCGACGAGCCGCCACGTGCCCCACGTGTCGTTCACCGGCATCGTGCATCCCGGCCTGATGGGGACGGCGCCGTCGCACGAACTGTTGTCGACGTGGAACACCCGGGAAGCTGCTTTGATCGCGACGGATCCCGACCGCGAGCCGGCGCTGGCGCTGCCGCCCGAGCCGAACGGCGCGATTCTCGGCAGCCTGTCGGGCGCCGATTTCGACCGGGTCGCGGCCGAAGCGGCGCGCACCGCTCCACCGCGGGAGAACGGCGGCAACCAGGACATCAAGAACCTCACGAAGGGAAGCCGGATCTTCTATCCGGTCTTCGTCGACGGCGCGAATCTGTCGGTCGGCGACCTGCACTTCTCGCAGGGTGACGGCGAGATCACCTTCTGCGGTGCCATCGAAATGGGCGGGTTCATCGACCTGCGCGTCGATCTGATCCCCGGCGGTATGGAGACCTATAGGGTGAGCGAGAACGCCATCTTCATGCCGGGCAACACCGACCCGCAGTACTCCGAGTGGCTCGCGTTCTCCGGCACGTCCGTGACGCTCGACGGCGAACAGCGGTATCTGGATTCGCAATTGGCGTACCAGCGGGCGTGTCTGCACGCCATCGACTATCTGACGAAATTCGGCTACAGCCCCGAGCAGGCGTATCTCCTGCTCGGGGCTGCACCCATCGAGGGACGCTTGTCGGGTGTCGTGGACATCCCGAATTCGTGTGCCACGGTGTATCTTCCGACGGCGATCTTCGACTTCCCGGTCGCGCCCACCGCATCCGGTCCGGTGACGATCGATCCGGGTATCGGAGCGCCGCGTTCGTCGGCGTGAGGGCCGCGAAAATCGTTTGCCCGGTGTGAGCGGTGCGCGTACCGTCCTCGGGTCGGTACATACGCGAACGAAAGGTGGTCCCGGCCATGGACCCGCTCACCGAACGGGACATTCGAACATCCTTCGTCAACTGCTCCAAGGGTGATGCGAAGCGGCTTCCGGTGCCGCGCGATCTCGACGACCGGCCGTGGGACGAACTCGACTTCCTCGGCTGGACCGATCCGTCGTTCCCCGGTCGCGGCTACATCGTCGTCCCCCGCGACGGCGAACTCGTGGGTGTCGCCATGCGGTTCGAACAGCAGGGCTCGGGCAAGACGCAGATGTGCACGATCTGCCTCACCACCCACACCCGGGGTGGCGTCGCTTTGATGACGGCGAACAAGGTCGGCGATGCGGGTCGAGCGGGCAACGCGGTCGGAACCTACATGTGCATCGACCTGCAGTGTTCGCTGTACGCGCGTGGCAAGAAGAAGCCCGCACTGGGCAGCCGATACCGCGAGGATCTCGAGCCGGAGGAGAAGGCCGAACGCGTCCGCGAGAATCTCGGGGCGTTCGTCGATCGCCTGTACGCCTGACGGGCGAACCCGGTCCTTTCAGTGCGATGCGGGGTTGCGCAGGTGCGCACGCTCCCCGTTCTGATCGAGGATCGTGAGGATCTCCACCGGTCCGTCGTGCGCGCTGATGGCGTGTGGCGTCATCGTCGAGAACTCGGCGGCGTTGCCCTCCTGGATGAGGATCGTCCGCTCGCCGAGTTGGAGCCGGGCGGTGCCGGTCAGGACGGTGAACCATTCGTGCCCCGGGTGCACGGGGAGTGTGTCGGCCGGCACCGGCTCCTGCTTCGTGATCCGCATCTTGGCGATGGTGACGCCGCCCAGTGATCGTTCCCGCGACAACAGCCAGGTCGTGTACCCCGGGGTGTCGCACGGCTGAGGCCTGATCACCACGTCCTGGTCCTCGCCGGATTCGACGAGCTGGTCGATCGTGGTGTCGAGTGCCCGCGCGATGGGGACGAGCTGGTCGAGTGCGATCCTGCGACGGCCCGTCTCGATGCGGCTCAGGTTCGACGGGCTGATGTGGCACCGGGCTGCGAGAGCGTCGAGGGTCCACCCCCGCGCGAGCCGCAGGCTGCGGATGCGCTGGCGGATGAGTTGGTCCAGATCGGACGATTCTTGCTCCATAGGCAAGAGTATATGCCGAAACTGGATGACGCGTCCTAACGTGGAGTCATGCACCACCACGCCCACCACGCACCGCACGACCACGCGCACGACGAGTCGATGGCCGAGGTGCTCGACCTCGACGCCGCGATGAACCGGCCCTACTTCGAGTCGTTGCTCGACCGGGTTGCCGGACAGCTCGAGCGCGAACTGCGCACCGTCGTCGACATCGGCGCCGGGACAGGAACAGGCACACTCGCCCTGGCGCGCCGGTTCCCCCACGCGCAACTCGTCGCTCTCGACCGGTCCGCCGGGATGCTCGAACGACTCCGGAAGACCGCCGAGCGAAACGGGTTCGGTGATCGGATCCGGACCGTCGAGGTCGACCTCGATGCAGGACTTCCGGCCGTCGGTGCGATCGACCTCGCCTGGGCGGCACTGTCCCTGCACCACATCGAGGATCCGGATGCGACGCTCCGGCAACTCGCCGAGGCGATGGCACCCGGGGGGACGGTGGTCGTCACCGAGATGGAGTCGCAGCCACGATTCCTGCCCGACGACATCGGTATCGGTACACCGGGACTCGAAGCGAGATGTCACGAGGCCGCGGCGTCCCGAGGGTGGAACAGGTGGCCCGACTGGAGCGACAACCTGCGTCGCGCCGGATTCGAGATGGTCGAGATGCGCCGCGACGAACTCGGTGCCGACGTCGACGACACCGCACGCCGATACGCCCACGCGGTGCTGAGCCGGATGCGGACCGGCCTCGACAACGCCGTGTCCGACGAGGATCTCGACACGCTCGATCGACTCGTCGGCGACGGTCCCGACTCGGTGCTGCACCGGGCAGATCTGGTGGTGCGTGGATCCCGAACCGTGTGGATCGCACAGGCAATCAAGGAGGAGAACCGATGAACACCCAGGAGAACCCCACGCAGGACGGTTACGACGTCGTCGTGATCGGCGGCGGCTCGGCCGGACTGAGTGCCGCCACCGCGCTGGCACGCTCGCGCCGCTCGGTGCTCGTCGTCGATGCCGGAGAACCGCGCAACGCCCCTGCCGCGGCCGCGCACAACGTGATCGGACACGAAGGCATCGCGCCGACCGAACTGCTGGCTCTCGGACGGAAGGAGGCCGCCGGATACGGCGCCGAGATCCTGTCCGCACGAGCAGAATCCGCTCGTCGCAGCGACACGGGATTCGAGATCGGTCTCTCCGGCGGCACCACCGTGCAGGCACGTCGACTGATCCTCGCGACGGGACTGGTCGACGAGCTGCCCGACCTGCCCGGAGTCCGCGAACTGTGGGGGAAGAGTGTCCTGCACTGCCCGTACTGCCACGGCTGGGAGGTTCGGGACCGGCGCGTCGGCGTGATCTCCTCGGGGCCGATGAGCGTGCACCAGACCCTGTTGTTCCGTCAGCTCAGCGACGACGTCACCTTCTTCACCCACTCGGCGCCCGCCCTGGAGAGCGAGGCCCGCGACCAGCTCGAGGCACGCGACGTGCGGATCGTCGACGGCACCGTCGCGGAACTGCGAGCGGACGGCGAGGAGGTCCGTGCCGTGGTGCTCGAGGACGGCACCGAGGTCGAGGTCGACGCCGTGGTGGTCGCACCGCGTTTCGTCGCCCGCGCCGACCTGTACGAGCAGCTCGGCGGAACGGTCACCGACCATCCCGTGGGGACCCTCATCGAGACCGATCCGACGGGGAAGACCGCTCTGCCCGGCGTGTGGGCGGCGGGCAACTCCGCCGATCTCTCCGCGGTGGTCGTGGTCGCTGCAGGCGCCGGCGTGATGACAGGGGCGGCCGTGAACGCCGACCTGATCACGGAGGAGACGGCCGCGGCGGTGGAGGAACGAGCCGCCCGCCAGGAAGCGCGGATCTAGCATCACACCATGACGACGCCCCCGGGTGACCTCCCCGCCATCGGAAGTCCCGCGACCCGCGCTCTGCTCGCCGAAGGAATCAGGACCCTCGACGACGTCGCGCGGCATTCGAGACGGGAACTCACGGCGTTGCACGGGGTGGGGCCGAAGGCGCTCCGCATCCTCGAGGAAGCACTCGCCGAACGCGGACTCACCTTCGCAGAATAGTCCTGTCAGGCTACGAGAACGGCCGGGCGAGCANCGCCCGGCCGATTCGCGGTCTGCGTCAGAACGGGTAGGGCGCGATGTCGGGACGCACCGTGACCCACTGGGTCTCGGTGAACGCCTCGATGTTCGCGGCCGGACCGCCGAAGCGGGAACCGGTACCGGATGCCCCGACCCCGCCGAAGGGAGCGTTGGCCTCGTCGGCGACGGTCATCTCGTTGATGTGGATCTTGCCCGAGTGGATCCGGTCGGCGATCTTCATCGCTTGTCCCACGTCGCCGACGATGCTCACCGACAGGCCGTACTCGGACGCATTGGCCAGTTCGACGGCCTCGTCCGGGTCGGAGAACTTCAGCACCGGCGCGACGGGCCCGAAGATCTCCTGGCCCCAGGCGGGCATCTCCGTGGTCAGATCGGTCAGGACGGTGGGCCGGTAGAACAACGCCTCGTGCGTGCCGCCGGCAGCGAGAGTGCCGCCCGCGGCGACGGTGTCCTGCACGATCGTGTCGATGTTCGCCAGTTGACGCTCGTCGATGATCGGGCCCAGGTGCACCGGGCCGCCTGCGGGATCGCCGACGACGAGCGCATCCGCCTTCGCGGCGAGGGCGCGCACGTAGTCGTCGTAGACGGACTCGTGCACCAGGTGCCGGCCGGTGGTCATGCAGATCTGGCCCTGGTGGAAGAACGATCCCATCGCTCCGACACCGGCAGCGAGATCGACGTCGGCGCCGGGGAGCACGATCATCGCGTTGTTGCCGCCGAGTTCGAGGTGGGTGCGCTTGAGATGTTCCGCGCCGGCCTTGCCGACGTGGCGTCCGGCGGCGGTGGATCCGGTGAACGAGACCACCCGCACCTCGGGAGCGTCGACGGTCGCGGCGCCGACGTCACCACCACCGGGCAGCACCTGCAGCACACCGGCGGGTAGTCCGGCCTCCTCGAAGATCCGGGCCACGGCGACACCACCGATAACGGTGGTCCGCGGATCCGGCTTGAGCAGCACCGCATTGCCGAGGGCGAGAGCCGGGGCGACCGAGCGCATCGCGAGCAGCAACGGGAAGTTGAACGGCGCGATCACCGAGACGACGCCGGCGGGCAGGCGGCGCGCGATGGACCAGTGACCGTTGTCCGACGGCAGGTACTCACCGTGCGGATGGGTGGGCAGCGCCGACGCCTCGAAGCACTCGGTGGCGGAACCGAACACCTCCATGGCGGCCTTGTCCGGAATGGACCCGGCCTCGCGGAGTCCCCAGCCGATGAGTTCGTCGGCGTGCTCACGGAACTTCTCGCCGGCGCGACGGAGGATCTCCGCACGCTCGGACGGCGCCGTGGCGGCCCAGGACTTCTGCGCGGCGGCGGCAGCGCGGGCGGCGGCGTAGACGTCATCGGGGTCGGCCAGGCCGATCTCGGCGATCTGTTCCCCGGTCGAGGGGTTGGTGACCTTCGTGGTGCCGCCGTTGCCGGGGCGCCAGCCGTCGAGATGGATCTTTCCCGTCCACAGGGCTTCGTCGAGCAAGGCCATAGGGTTCTCCTCAGCGTGGTCGTCGCCGTCCCGCGCGCGTGGGACACCGATGTGTTCCACGAGTGTGGGAGCGATGACGGCTCGTAGAATCGACTCTTCTCATTCAACGAGAAAGCCCGCGATATCCGTCTGCGCACGACGAACGCCACGTGCAGCGCTCCGCGGCCGAGGGGTCATGAGCGAGCACAATGATCCGAATGGATCTGGCTCTCATGGCAGTGGTCGGCATCGCCGGCATCGTGAGCATCGCGGCGTTCTCGCAACGTCTCGGAGTAGCGGCGCCGCTCGGTCTGGTGGTGGTCGGGGCGGTGCTGAGCTTCGTCCCGGGCGTCCCCGATGTGGAGATCGAGCCGGAATTCGTTCTGGCCGTCATCCTTCCACCCCTGCTGTACTCGGCCGCGCTGAGCATGCCGGCCCAGGACTTCCGCCGGAACTTCAAGGCCATCAGCGGACTCGCGGTCCTTCTCGTCGTCGTGACCACTGCGGGTGCAGGAGCGCTGTTCCACCTGCTCATCCCGGATCTCGGGTGGGCCGCGTGTTTCGCGCTCGGCGCGGTCGTCAGCCCGACCGATGCCGTCGCGGCCACCTCGGTGGGCCGCCGGCTCGGTCTGCCGTCACGTCTGCTGACCGTGCTCGAGGGAGAAGGGCTCGTCAACGACGCGTCGGCGCTGGTCCTGCTGCGCTCGGCGATCGCCGCGATGGCGGGAGCGGTCTCGCTGTGGCAGGTCGCCGGGGACTTCTTCTACTCGGTCGTGGTCGCCACCGTCATCGGCATCGTCGTCGGGATCGCCAACGTCCGCATCCGAGGTCTGTTCCAGGACGCAGTGTTCAACACCGCCGCCTCGTTCATCCTGCCGTTCGTCGCCTTCGTACCCGCGGAGGAACTCGGTGCCTCGGGTGTGCTGGCAGTGGTCGTCGCCGGGGTCGTCACGGGACATCTCGGCCCGAAATACCTGCGCGCCGCGGACCGCGTCACGGAGGAGATCAACTGGCGGACCGTCGCCTTCCTGCTCGAATCGGCGATCTTCCTGCTCATGGGTCTGAGTCTCGAACATCTCCTCGACGAGGTCGACGAGGCGAGACTGTCGACCACGGAGGGGCTGCTCATCGGCCTCGTCGCCAGCGCGTTCGTCATCGCGGTGCGCATGCTCTTCGTCGTCCCGCTCGTCGCCGTCCTCAAACGGGACGAGCGGAAGGCGGCGGAGGCGCTCCCGGTGCTCGAACAGCGCCGCGAGAAGCTCGCGCAGCGCTTCGCCGACGCCGACGTTCCTTCCCGCCGGAGGGCATACATCGGACGGCGGTTCGACCGTGCCACCGCCGACGCAGACTTCCTCGTCACGGAGAAACTGGGGTGGCGTGGCGGGGTGGTGCTCGCATGGTCCGGTATGCGCGGGGCCATCACACTGGCAGCGGCCCAGTCGCTCCCCAGCGACACGCCCTTCCGAGCCGAACTGATCCTCATTGCCTTCGTCGTCGCCATGACCACACTGCTGCTGCAGGGTCTGACACTGCCGGCGGTGATCCGGCTCGTGAAGATCCCGGCCGACGACCAGGAGCGCCTCCGGACCGAATACGGCACGCTGCTCGCCGAGCTGGCCGACGCGGGGGAGAAGGAGCTCACCGGGTCGTCGTCCGGAGTCGATCCGCAGACCGTGGAGCGGGTCCGGGCGGACAGCCTGATCGGCGTGCGGGACGAACGCGGCGCGTCGTCGCCGGATCCCGACCACGACGAACGGCGCGAGCAGTACATCCGGCTGCGGCTGCTCACCATCGCGGCCGAACGCGGGGCCCTGCTCGAGGCCCGGGCGCGCGGTACCTACAGTTCGCAGACGCTCGGTGCGGCCCAGCGCCGCCTCGACCTCGAGGAGACCCGATTGCAGGCGCTGAGCGAACAACCCTGACGGTCGTCTCGCGGCGCGGACGCCCCGCCGCGCCCGAGAACCCGCATCCCGCCGCACTGTTTGACATGATCGTTCGGTCCGGATCCGCCCGGGCGCGTCGTGACCCGGGTAGGAGTGACAGGTGTCGGAGGGCAGTACGGACAGAGCGCCGCGTCGGCGCGTCGGTCGATGGATCCTGATCGTCTTCGTCGTGGTGCTCGTCGTCGTGGCAGCGGCGTTCGTCCTCACCCCCGTGCCGGGATCACTGGTGGTGCGGAAGGTGTTCGAACGCGACGCGCGGGAGCAGACCGCAAAGCTCGCGGTGGACGCTCCGGAGACGGACTTCGTCGCCGACCTCCACTACCGGAAGGACGACCCGGACGCCTATCTCGACGTGTACACACCGCCGGGGACCACCGAGGCGCTGCCGACGATCGTGTGGACGCACGGCGGCGCGTGGCTGTCGGGCAACCGCGCCAACTACGCGGGCTACCACCGGCGTCTCGCGGCTGCCGGATTCACCGTGGTGTCGGTCGGCTACTCGCTCGCACCGGGCCACCGCTATCCGACCCCGGTGCGGCAACTCGTCGATGCGCAGCGCTACCTGCTCGAGCACGCCGACGAACTGCACATCGACACCGACCGGATCGTGCTCGCCGGTGATTCGGCGGGGGCGCAACTGTCCGCGCAGATCGCCGCCGCGATCACCGA
Source organism: Rhodococcus sp. C26F (assembly GCF_053345925.1). Classification (NCBI taxonomy): domain Bacteria; kingdom Bacillati; phylum Actinomycetota; class Actinomycetes; order Mycobacteriales; family Nocardiaceae; genus Rhodococcus; species Rhodococcus sp. C26F. The sequence goes on along the minus strand of NZ_JBKFBA010000002.1, from coordinate 242,870 downwards.
TCCCGACTACGCCGCGACCCTCGGCGTCGATCCGGCCTTCACTCCGGAGAACGTTCGCGGTGTCGTACTCAACTGCGGCATCTACGACGTGTCCGCGATCGGTGGGAGCGGCGGGCTGATCGGATGGGGCGTGGAGCAGGCGATGTGGGCCTACACCGGCGCCCGGGAGTTCGCCACTTCGGATGCGGCGGGCCAGATGTCGGTGTTGAACGCGGTCACCGAGAACTTCCCGGCCACCTACATCTCCGGTGGCAACGCCGATCCGCTCACCGCCACCCAGTCCGAGAGGCTCGCGCAGCGGCTCACCGGACTGGGTGTGCAGGTGGATGCGTTGTTCTATCCGGACGACCACACACCGGAACTGGCACACGAGTACCAGTTCGATCTGTCGACACCGGATGCGCATGCCGCGCTCGAGCGGACGATCGATTTCGTCCGCAAGGTCACGACGTAGCGCGCGCGGGGATCTCGGCGACGACGCGTTCGGCGAGCGGCCGCGAGGAGGCCGGGTTCTGGCCCGTGTACAGGACGCGGTCGACCACCACGTGCGGCTGCCAGGCGTCCGTGGACGAGAAGACCGCGCCCGCCTCCTGGAGTCGGTCCTGCAGCAGCCAGGGTGCCTTGTCGGCCAGTCCTGCCTGGACCTCCTCGACGTTCGTGAACGCCGTCAGGCTGTAACCCTCGAACAGCCAACGGCCGCCGGACTCGTGGGCGGTGAGCAGGGCCGCCGGGGCGTGGCACACCATCGCGACGACCTTGTCGGCCTCGACGAAGTGCCGGACGAGTTCACCGAACCGCTCGTCGACGGCGAGGTCCTCCATCGGGCCGTGGCCACCGGGCACGAACAGCAGGTCGAAGTCCTCTGCCCGCTGGTCCTCGAGCACCGCCGCACCGGCGAGCACCGGCTGCAGCTTCTCGAGCGACGACTTCAACTCGGCCACGCGGTCCTCGCCGCCCGCAGCGTCGGGTTCGAGGCTGGCCTGGTCGACGACGGGCGTGCGGCCGCCTGGGGTCGCGACGGTGATGTCGTAGCCGGCCTCGTCGAAGACGGTGTACGGCTCGACGAGCTCCTCCGCCCAGAAGCCCGTGGGATGGCGGGTGCCGTCCTGCAACGTCCAATGATCGGCGGAGCTGACGACGAACAGGATGCGGGTCATGATATGTCCTTTCGAATGAACGTAGAGGTCGCGTACCCGCTGTGAGCGGGACCGACACGGGGCGGTGACGATCGTCGCCGGGTCCGCGACAGTGACGATCGTCGCCGGGTCCGCGACAGTGACGACGATCGCCGGGTCCGCGACAGTGACGACGATCGCCGGGCCCCGAGGGACCCGGCGATCGTGTGATGTGACTGGGGGTGCGGCGGATCAGACGCCGACCACCTCCTGCGCGATGGCGGCCAGACGAGTCTGGGCCGCGGAGATCACGCCGTGTCGTGCCTTGTGCGCTTCCTCGTAGGCGACGATCGCCCGGATGTCCGCGGGTTCGGTCAGTTCCTTGACCGCCGCCACGGCCTTCGGGACGGTGAGATCGTCGTAGTTCCGGATCGGCAGCTCCTCCTCGGTGAGGACACCCGAGGCGCTGCGTGCCTTGTGCAGAGCGTCGGCGGTGCCGTCGGCACCTTCACGACGGCTCACGCGTTCGGCCGTCTCGAGAGCCGCATCGCGCGAGGCACCGATGGTCTTGGCTGCGACGTCACCGGCGTGCGCGCCGCGCGAGAGCAGCGACTCGATGCGGGGACGCGTCGAGCGGGCGACATCGATCGCTCGATCGATGCTGCGCGCCGACCAGGTGACCGGCGTGTTGACCAGGCGCACCGCTGCGCCGGCCGCGGCCTGCAGGGGAGTGCGACGCAGAGCGGCAGGACCGCCGAGCGCCTCCTCCGCGATGACGGTGGTGAGCCACTCGACCGTCGCCGTGTGGGCCGTGATCAGACGGTCCGTCAGCGACACGATCGACTTGTGTCCGCCCGCGGTGGCCAGTGCCTTCACGTAGCGGGCACGGTCGAGGAGCTGATGTTCGAGGGCGAGGTCCGACAGCAGTGCTTCGTCGAACGGCTGCGCCTGCTCTGTGAGGGTCTTCACCATGATGGCGGCGCGGCCGATGAACGGCCCGACCACATCGGGAAGTCCGCCCAGATCGCGGATCGCCTCTTCGATCGCCACCGCACGGATGCGGCAGTTCTCGGCGTTCTCGGTCAGCTCCTTGCGTACCGCTTCGGTTCGGGCCTGCGCGACACGCGTTTCGGCCACCTGGGTCTCTGCATGGGTCAGTTCGTGGAGAGTGCGCAACTGGGTGAGCAACGCGGGAGTTCGGTTCTCGGTCATCGTGCGTTCGCCTCCTTCGCACTGGAAGAGTCGGTGATCTACCGACGAATTCACATCCATCGAGAAATGACGTGACAACTGTCGGCTACCCGACCCCCGGAACTGCTAACGTCTATGTGATCCATAACACACCCCCTGGTCGGGTTCGTTGCTGCAGTGACCACTCGGCGCACGCGAGTCACACGGGTCTCGGTTTGAGCCGGTTACTCGCGGGGAAACTTCGGAGCACACCTTGACGTGAGAGATCGAGGCCGGGACGAGACGCGGTCCGCCTGACTCTTCAGGTGATCGGCGACCGTGAGACGGCCGCAAGCAGCACAAAGGAAAGCGGGGACGACACGATGACCACGGCAGCACCCGTCATGCCCACGGACGTGATCACCGCTCCGGCGACGGTTGCCCCGTCGCAGTCGGCCGACATTCCGGCGCAGACGATCGACGCGCGGTCCGTCGAGGCCCCGCCGTCGGCCGCCGTGGCGTCGAGGGAGGTGGACCCTCCGGTGACGGAGGAGATGCCGGCTCTGCTCGAGCATCCGATCGCGGGCATGCTGATGTTCGTCGTCCTCGCCGTCTGCGGATTCGCAGCCGCCGCGGTGGTCGCAGGATCCGTGGCGGCCGGGCTCGCTCTGGTGGGTGTCGTCGGAGGAGCGGCGGCGACTCTCGTCGCTGTTCTCTGACGTAGCAGAACGACACCGGTAGGCCCGTTTCGTCCAGATCCGAGCGGAAGGATATCGTCTCCGGTCATGTCCAAGGAATTCGTTTTCACGTCCACGCTCGACCACAGCGTCGAACGCGTCCACGGCGCTTTGACCAGCGAAGACTTCTGGAACAGCCGACTGGCTGCGAGCCGGACCGGCGTGGGGCAGCTCGAGGTCGGCTCCGGCCCCGGAACCTTCCGCGCGAAGGTCTCCGACCAGATCGACACCTCTGCTCTGCCCGCGGTCGTCCGGGGCGTGGTGCGAGGACCTCTGATCATCGAGCGCACCGACGAGTGGGGCGGGCTCGAGGGCGGTACGGCGCAGGGAACCCTCGCCGGCAGCACGTCGGGGCTGCCGATCACGATCGCGGCCCGTTCGGAGCTTCGTGGCAACGCGGACGGCGGTACCGAGATCGAGGTGCGTGGCGAGGCCACCGTCAAGGTCCCCGTCGTCGGTGGGCAGATCGAGGGCCTGATCGTCCAGCTCGTCGAGAACATCGTCCAGAACGATCGGACCGACATCGACAAGTGGCTCACGGAGAACTGATTCGCGGGGGCGCCCGATCGATCGGCTTCCGATCGACGGATCATCTGTTCCGATGCCGCCGTTCCTCTTCCGAGGTACGGCGGCATCGTCGTTCCCGCCGGATTCGTCGGCGACACACCGGGGCAGGTCGTTGAAGAGGGGTGTGACCCAGGCCACCATCGGATCATGTCGATGCCGTGGGACGAGGACGGCGGCTACGCGTGGGAACGCCGCGAGGCCGGATACACCTGGGAGCAGATCGGCAGCGAACTCGGTTGCCCTGCCCATGTCGCACAGAATCTGGGGGAGCGCTACCACGCGGATATCACCGCCGAGATGACGAGGAACCAGTTGTCGTTGTTCGACATCTCGACCGAGACCTGAATCCCGGCCGCCGGTGTTCGCCGTGTGTTCATCGGATGTGCACCCGCACGGACCCCGTGCGAAGAGGCATCGTCGCCTCCGGAGGGGACCGTAGGTGTCATGGAGGCACTCGTGCGCGACTCCCTGTTCGGTTTCCTCCAGGAGAGCGGACTGGCCGGCTCGGGCGGTGAAGCGGCGGCGCTGCTCATGGAAGGTCTCGTCCGCGTCAATCATCGCCGGGTCCGCAGTCCCCGTACTCCACTTCGTGCCGGGGACGTCGTCTCGATCGCGGGTACGCGATCGATGGCGGTCTTCGGCGTCTCTCCCGGCGGGGTTCGTCCCGTCCTGTAGCTCGTCCGTCGCACGGAGCGCCCGCAACCTGCGGCACGGAGCACTCGCGACCTGCGACGCAGTCGCCTGTCCGGGCGGTGTGATAAGCCGTACCGGACGGGAACGAGCGACGACGAGGGAGAGCGACGCGTGCTGATACTGCACCGTGCCGAGCGCACCGGCATCCTGGCGGATGCGCTGGCCGAGGTGCTTGCGAAACCCCTCGACGATCCGTTCGCGCGGGAGGTCGTCGCGGTACCTGCGCGCGGTGTCGAAAGATGGCTCACCCAGCGCTTGTCGGGCCTGCTCGGTTCGTCCGCCGGCGACGGGGTGGCCGCCAACATCGACTTCCCGTCCCCGTCCCGCCTCGTCGACGAAGCGCTCGCCGCAGCCTCCGGCATCACCGCCGACGACGATCCGTGGCATCCCTCCCGCATGCTGTGGTCGCTGCTCGGGGTGATCGACGAGTGCGTCGGCGAACCGTGGTGCGCCACCCTCGCGAGGCACCTCGGTCACGGCGCCGACGACCACCGGGCCGGGCGCCGGTACGCCACCGCAGCGCATCTCGCCGGCCTGCTCCGCAGTTACGGACTCCAGCGCCCCGGGATGATCGCCCAGTGGGCGGCGGGGCACGACACCGACGGCACGGGCGCGCCCCTCGACGACCATCTGCGATGGCAGGCCGAGTTGTGGCGGCGCCTGCGCGCCCGCATCGGCGTCGACAGCCCGTCGCAGCGACTCGACGAACTGTGCGGCCGGCTGCGGGACGACCCCGACGTCGTCGACCTGCCCGAACGACTCTCGATCTTCGGTCCCACCCGCCTCGACACCGTCCTCGTCGAGGTGCTGTCCGCGCTCGGGCACCACCGCGACGTGCACATCTGGCTTCCGCACCCGAGCCCGGTGATGTGGGACGGACTGATCCGGCGCCCGGCGTCGATGCGTCGCGCCGACGACCACAGCGCTCTCGGGGTGCAGCACCCGTTGCTCGCCGCGCTCGGCCGCGACGTGCGCGAACTCCAGAGCCGGCTCTCCGGCCTCGACTGCACCGACGTTCCTCACACCTCATCCCGGCCACCGGCGACGCTCCTCGGCCGGTTGCAGGCCGATCTCCGCGACGATCGCGCCCCCGAACCCGGATCGGCAGAGCCCGACGGGACCGTGATGATCCACGCCTGTCACGGCCCCACCCGGCAGGTCGAGGTGCTCCGCGAGTGCCTGCTGCATCTGTTCCGCGACGACCCCACTCTCGAGCCGCGCGACGTCATCGTCATGTGCCCCGACGTCGAGACGTACGCGCCGCTCGTCCACGCCGCCTTCGGTGCCGGGGTCGGCGAGCATCCCGGCCACACGCTGCGGGTCCGTCTCGCCGATCGCGGCCTGCGCCGCACCGATCCGATCCTTGCGGTGGTGTCCGAACTGCTCGCGCTCGCCGACGGCCGGGTCACCGCCAGCGAGGTCCTCGATCTCGCCGCCTCCGCCCCGGTGCGCCGCAAGTTCGGATTCGACGACGACGAACTCGAACGTCTGCAGGAGTGGACCACCGAGACCGGTGCCCGTTGGGGTCTCGGCCCGTGGCAACGCAAGAGTTTCGGTCTCGGCGACTTCATGCAGAACACCTTCGGGGCGGCGCTAGACCGCATCCTGCTCGGTGTCGCCGCCGACGGAGCGGACGGGGAGTGGCTGTCACTGTCGCTGCCCCTCGACGACGTCGACAGCAACGACATCGACCTCGCCGGGCGGTTCGCCGAGTTCATCGACCGGCTGACGGTGGTGCTGCTCCGGCTGCGCGGCCCGCACCCGGCGGGGCGGTGGTCGGACGAACTCGGTTACGGCATCGATCTGCTCACCGACGTTCCCACCGCCGACGCATGGCAGCTCACCCGCGCGCGGCGCGAGATCGGCGACGCCGTCGAGCACGCCGGCGACACGCAGTTGTCCCTGAGCGACGTCCGGTCCATGCTCTCCTCCCGGCTCGCCGGGCGTCCGTCGCGCTCGAACTTCCGGACCGGCGAACTGACCGTGTGCACGATGGTGCCGATGCGCTCGGTGCCCCATCGCGTGGTGGTTCTCCTCGGTCTCGACGACGACGTCTTCCCCCGCACGGCCCACATCGACGGCGACGATGTCCTGACCCAGAATCCCTGTGTGGGAGAGCGTGATCCGCGCAGCGAGGACCGGCAGCTGCTGCTCGACGCGCTGATGGCCTCGGAGGAGCGTGTGCTGTTGTTCCACACCGGCGCCGACGCCGTCACCGGAGCACTGCGCCCACCGGCGATTCCGCTCACCGAGGTGCGCGACGTGGTGTCGACGATGACGGGCGTCGACGTCGACGACGAGCGCATCGTGCGGCGACATCCCCTGCAGCCCTTCGATCCGCGCAACTTCCGGGCCGACGACCCGTTCGGGTTCGGTGTCACCGCACTCGCGGGAGCCCGTGCCGGACAAGGAGGTTCGGTGGCGCGCGACCGGTCGGGTGCGCTCCTCGTCGACGACCTTCCGGCCCCGGCACGCACCGATGTCGATCTCGACGAACTCGTTTCCTTCCTGACACATCCGACGCAGGGATTCCTCCGGCAGCGACTCGGTCTGCGGATCCCCGACACCGACGAGGGCATCGCCGACGCACTCGACGTCGAACTCGACGGTCTCGCCCAGTGGCAACTGGGCGACCGCATGCTCGAAGCGCGATTGGCGGGCATGTCCGCGGGTGCCTTCCAGGACGCGGAATGGCGTCGCGGCACGCTCCCGCCGTTCGCGCTCGGCCGCAGGACCCTCGACGCGGTGAGCGACAACGTCGAACGCCTCGTGCACGCCTGCGCCGGTGTGCACACCGGGCAGGCCCGCACCGTCGACATCCGCTTCGATCTCGGCGACGGCCGTCGGCTCACCGGCACCGTCGGAGGTGTACACGGCGAGGTACTGGCCCGCAGCACGTATTCCAAGCTGTCCCCGAAACACCGGCTGGAAGCATGGATCCGGTTGCTCGCCGTCGTCGCCTCGGGTCATCCCGGGCAGTGGCGTGCGGTGACCACCGGGCGCAGCCGTTCGCGCTCGTATCCGGCCTGGCGCTCGACCCTTCTGGCTCCCGCCGATCCCGTCGCGCTGCTCGCCGCACTCGTCGATCTGCGCGATCGTGGACTGTGCCGGCCGCTGCCGCTCGTGACGGGCGCGTCGGCCGAGTACGCCGATCGCCGCCACCGCGGTGATTCCGTGGAGATGGCACTGTCGGCCGCCGGGAAGGCGTTCGGTGGCGCGTTCGGCGACGGCAAGGACCGTCACGTGCAGTATCTGTACGGGCCCGACGTCACGTTCGGGCAGCTCACCGCCGACGCACCGGACGGTGTCGAGGCCGGCTGGTTCGACGACCCCACCCGTTTCGGTGTGCTCGCCCGACGGTTGTGGGAACCCCTGCTCGCCTCCGAGAACCAGGGACGCCCGTGAGAGAAGGACGCAGCGTGCCCGATACCGCCATCACCGATCCGCGCGCCGCAGGCGGTCCGCCGCCCGCAGGCTTCGATCTGCTCGGCCCGCTCCCGAGCGGCACCACCGTCCTCGAGGCCAGCGCGGGAACGGGGAAGACGTACGCGATCGTCGGGCTCGCCACCCGGTTCGTCGCCGAAGGGCACGCCCGCCTGTCGGATCTGCTGCTCGTCACCTTCAGCCGGGCTGCGACGCAGGAACTGCGCGAACGTACCCGGAACCGGTTCGCGCAGGTCGCCACCGCCCTCGCCGATCCCGAGAGTGCGCGGGCGAGCACCGACATGCTCGTCCGTCATCTCGCGAGCGAGGACGTCGACGCGCGGCGGGCCCGCCTGCGACAGGCGTTGTCCGACTTCGACTCCGGCACCATCTCCACCACGCACGGCTTCTGCCGCCGCATGCTCGACGAACTCGGCATCGCCGGTGAACGCGAACCCGACGTCACGGTCGTCGAGGACGTCGACGACCTGCGGGTGGAGGTCGTCGACGATCTCTACCTGCGGCGCTACGGCAGGGGACAGGCCCCCATCACCTACGCCGAGGCGGCCGTCGCCGCGAAGGAGGCGATCTTCGACCCGCAGGCCGAACTCGCACCGAACGACGCCGACGGCACCACGGCCGGTGAGCGTGTGGAATTCGCGCGTGCGGTCCGCGAGGAGGTCGAACGACGCAAGCGACGCCTCGGCCTGCGCGACTTCGACGACCAGTTGTCCCTGCTGCACGCGGTGCTCGGCGATCCGGAGCACGGCGACGCCGCCTGCCGGCGGATGCGTGCGCGTTTCTCCGTCGTCCTCGTCGACGAGTTCCAGGACACCGACCCCAAACAGTGGGAGATCCTGCGCCGGGCGTTCCACGGGCACAGCACGCTCGTGCTCGTCGGCGACCCGAAACAGGCGATCTACGCCTTCCGCGGCGCGGAGGTGCTCAGCTATCTCGACGCCGTCTCCGAATCCGACACCTACTGCGAGCTGACCACCAATTGGCGCAGCGACGGCGATCTCGTCCGGGCGCTCGAACACGTCCATCTCGGTGCGGCTCTCGGTGATCCCCGCATCGTGGTGAACCCGGTGAAGGCGGCAGCCGCCGATTCCCGGCTCTCGGGTATCGCGCCCCTGCGGGTGCGTCACCTGCCCCGCGCCGGCGCCGGTCCGCTCAACGACTGGGGTTTCCCGCAGAACCTCGACGGCCTACGTGGGCGGGTCGCTCGCGACGTGGCGGCCGACATCGTGCGCCTGCTCGACGACGAGAACGTCACCGTCGACCTCGGTTCCGGTCCCGAGCGTGTGCAACCCGGGCACATCGCGGTCCTCGTGCGCAAACACAAACAGGTGACGCTCGTCCACGACGCGCTGACGAAGGCGAACGTGCCGTGCGTGGTCGCCGGGGGCACGAGTGTGTTCGCCACACCGTCCGCACAGCACTGGCTGTGGGTTCTCTATGCGCTCGAGCAGCCCCATCGCGCCGATCGCGTCCGGCTCGCCGCGCTCACCCCGCTGCTCGGCCGCACGATGACCGACATCGATTCGGAGGGCGAAGCGCTGGTCGTGGAGGTCGGCGGACTGCTCCGCGAACTGAACGACGTCTACGCCCGCACCGGCTTCGCCGCCGTCTTCGAACGCCTCGCGTCCTTCGGTTCGGTCGAGGCCCGCCTCCTCGATCAGCCGTCCGGGGAACGCACCCTCACAGACATCCGGCACGTTGCACAGCTGCTCGAGGACGTCGCCTCGGCACAGTCGCTGGGGCTGGCCGCACTCACCCGCTGGCTCGAGGATCGCATCAACGACCCCGACCGAGGTGGAGCCGACCGGATCCGGCGCCTCGACAGCGACGCCGCGGCGGTCCAGATCCTCACCGTGCACGGCAGCAAGGGACTCGAATTCCCCGTCGTCCACGTCCCGTACGGGTGGGATGCCGCGAAGAACCCCGAGCCCGACAAGCTGCTGCTGCACGAGAACGGCCGACGCATCCTCGATGTGGGCGGCAAGAGCGGTCCCGGTTACGTCGCGCGGCGGCGTCAGCACGAACTCGAGGAGGCGGGGGAGGAACTGCGCCTGCTGTACGTGGCGGTGACGCGCGCGCAGTGTGCGCTCACCCTCTGGTGGGCGCCGTCCACCCCCACCTCGCGGTCCCCGCTGCACCGGTTGCTGTTCGCCCGCGATCCCGGTTCGGCAGAGGTCGCCGCGGAAGGCCGGATCGGTCACGACGAGGCCGTGGCCGAGGAATTCGACCGGTGGGCCGCGCGCGCCGACGGGGTCATCGCCGCCGAAGCGGTGGGGCCGCACCCGATTCCGGTGTTGCGCTGGACCCGCCCCCGCGTGGAGACCGGCCCACTCGCCGCCGCGCGCTTCGATCGGGTCGTCGACGAGAACTGGCGCAGGACCTCCTATTCGGCGCTCACCGCCTCGGTGCACGATGCGCCCGTGGTGAGCGGTGAGGTGGAGGAACCGGTGACGACCGACGAGCCTGCCGAGCCTCCGCTGAGCGCAACGGAACCGGCGCGCGAAGGCATTCCGTCACCGATGAACGGACTGCCCGGCGGCACGATCTTCGGCACGCTGGTGCACGCCGTCCTCGAGGTCGTCGACACCTCCGCCGCCGACCTCGAGGCCGAACTGCTCGACTGCTGCCGCGAGACGGTGCGACGCCAGATGTCGCCGATCGACCCCGCCCAGCTCGCGGCGGCGTTGCTCCCGGTGATGCGCACCCCGCTCGGGCCACTCGGCCGGACCCTCGCCGACTTCACACCGTCCGACCGGCTCTCCGAACTCGACTTCGAGTTGCCGCTCACCGGAGGCGACAGCCCGGTGCCCGTCACCGTCACCCTCGACGCGGTCGGTGGGTTGCTGCGCCGGCACCTGCCCGCCGACGATCCGATGGCGACCTACGCCGATCTGGTGCGCACCCTCGAGCCCGTGCCGCTGCGGGGTTACCTCAACGGCAGTATCGACGCCGTGCTGCGCACCGACGGTCCGCGATTCGTCGTCGTCGACTACAAGACCAACCGGCTCGCGCCCGTCGACGAACTGACCACCGCCCACTACACCCGCGAGTTGATGGCGGCGGAGATGCTCCGCGCGCACTATCCGATGCAGGCTCTGCTCTATTCCGTTGCCCTGCACCGTTATCTGCGGTGGCGGATGCGCGACTACGACCCGCACGTCCACCTCGGTGGTGTGCAGTACCTGTTCGTCCGCGGCATGGCCGGACCGGACAGTCCACCCGGCAGCGGCGTGTTCGACTGGCATCCGCCGGCCGATCTCGTCACCGACCTGTCCGACCTCCTCGCCGGAAAGGCCGTGATCTCGTGATCGAGTCCATGACCGACGTTCGGATCGCCCAGCGCGGCAAGGGCGCTCTGCGGCAGTTCAACGAGGTGGGCGCACTCTCCGCCGCCGACGTGCACGTCGCCCTGCGACTCGCGGCGCTCGGCGGCGAGGACGACCCGCACGTGCATCTCGCCACCGCGCTGGCAGTGCGCGCCGTGCGATCCGGATCGGTGTGCCTCGACCTCACCCGTTTCCGCGAGGTCACGGTCGAGGAGGACGCGGACGGCCATCCCGTCGTCGACCCCGCGAGCCTGCCGTGGCCTCGCGACGAGGACGTGCTCGCGGCGCTGCGTCGCAGCCCCCTCGTGATCGGTGGCGACCGCGGGCCTCTGCGTCCGCTGCGTCTCGTCGATACCGCGGAAGGCCCGCTGCTGTATCTCGACCGGTACTTCCGGCAGGAGCAGACGATCCGCCGGGTGCTCGCCGAGCGCACGGCGACGTTCCCCGACCTCGACGAGGAGCGCATCGCGGCGACGCTCGACGAGCTGTTCCACCATCCCGACGATCCCTCCCGGCCCGCGCCGGCACCCGATCGTCAGCGCGTCGCGGCGGCACTCGCCGCCACCCGACCGACCACGGTGATCGCGGGCGGGCCGGGCACCGGCAAGACCCACACCGTCGCGCGGATCCTCGCGCTGCTCACCCGTCTGTACGGGCACGAGCTGCGCATCGGCCTGGCTGCTCCCACCGGCAAGGCCGCCGCGCGCCTGCAGGAATCGGTGCGCGAGCAGGAGACCGAGCTGGGTCTGCCGCCGAATCTCACCGCCATGACCGTGCACCGGATGCTCGGCTGGCAGCGCGGCCGCACCCGCTTCCGCTACCACGCGGGCAACCACCTGCCGTACGACGTGATCGTCGTCGACGAGACGTCGATGGTGTCGCTGACGATGATGTGCCGCCTGCTCGAGGCGGTGCGGCCCGACACCCGGCTCGTCCTCGTGGGCGACCCCGACCAGCTCGCCTCCGTCGACGCCGGGGCGGTGCTGGCCGACCTCGTGGGGCGCCCGGTCAGCGGCACCCTCGATCCGGTCTTCGAACGGGTCGTCGCCCGCGATGTGGCGGCC
>NZ_JBKFBA010000002.1:198212-230681 GCF_053345925.1 Rhodococcus sp. C26F | reverse complement strand
TCGTGCGGCTGAGTCGCGGCCGCCGCTTCGGTGGTGCGATCGCCGAGCTGGCGGTGGCCGTCCGCAAGGGCGCCGGCGACGAGGTACTCGACATCCTGCGCAGGGGCGACCCGGAGGTCTCGTTCGTGGCCCCGTCCGACCTCGACGCCCTGCGCGACGACATCGTCCGTTCCGCCGCCGAGGTCACCAAGGCCGCCGAGACGGGCGACGTCGACACGGCGCTCAAGCGCTTCGAGGAACACCGGTTGCTGTGCGCGCACCGCGACGGCCCGGCCGGTGTGCAGTGGTGGGCGCGGCAGGCCGCCGAGTGGATCGGGGAGGCCGCGGGGCAGCGACTCGATCCCGAGAGCTGGTATCCCGGCCGGCCGCTGCTCGTCACCGCGAACGACCACGACATGCAGATCTACAACGGCGACACCGGCGTGGTCGTGCGGTGCGGCGACGAACTCGTCGCGGCGTTCGCACGCGGCGAGACGCCGTTCGAACTGCGCCCGAGTCAGCTCCCGGCGGTGAGCACCGTCTACGCAATGACGATCCACCGCAGCCAGGGCAGTCAGTACGGCACCGTCTCGGTGGTGCTGCCCGATTCCGGATCGGCGCTGCTCACCCGCGAACTGCTGTACACCGCGATCACGCGTGCGCGGTCGCACGTGCGGATCATCGGGACCGAGGACGCGGTACGCGCGGGCGTGGCACGGCAGGTGCTCCGAGCGAGTGGGCTGCGGCGGGAGATCCGCGTGTAGCCGGTCGGTCTCCGCACCCGAATCGAGTGAGGACGAGGCCCGATCCCCTCGACCCATCGTCGCAAGACTGTCTCCGTCGGCGAACCGGACGTGGCATGCTCGAGATGGCGCGCACGACAGACGACGAACGAGCCGAGCGATGGACTGGTTGGACGCGGACGGGTACACGATCGGGCGGCTGCTGGTCACCCGTGGACTCGCGGTGCTGTACGCCGTGGCCTTCCTCGCGGCCCTGCTGCAGTTCCGGGCGCTGATCGGCGAACGCGGCATCCTTCCCGCCCCGCGCTTCCTGGCGCTCACATCGTTCCGGCAGTCGCCGAGCCTGTTCCACTGGAGATACTCCGACGGTCTGTTCACCGTGGTTGCCGCGGTGGGTCTCGTGCTGTCGGTGGTGACGGTGCTCGGTGTCACCGAGCAGTTGCCGCTCGTGGTCTGCATGCTCGTGTGGTTCGTGATGTGGTTGCTGTACCTGTCGATCGTCAACGTGGGTCAGGTCTGGTACTCGTTCGGCTGGGAGTCGCTGCTGCTCGAGGCCGGTGTGCTCGCGATCTTCCTGGGCAATGCCGATACCGCGCCGCCGCTGTTCGTGCTGATCCTGCTGCGCTGGTTGCTGTTCCGGCTCGAGTTCGGTGCCGGGCTGATCAAGATGCGCGGCGACCGGTGCTGGCGCGACCTGACGTGCCTGTACTACCACCACGAAACCCAGCCGATGCCCGGCCCGCTCAGCCGGTACTTCCACCTGATCCCGCGGCCGCTGCACAAGGTGGAGGTGGCGGGTAATCATTTCACGCAGCTCGTCGTGCCGTTCGGGTTGTTCCTGCCGCAGCCGGTCGCCGGGGTCGCCGCACTGATCATGATCGTCACGCAGTTGTGGCTGGTGACGAGCGGCAATTTCGCGTGGCTCAACTGGATCACCATCGTCATCGCGCTGTCGGTGGTGCCCGACAGTTTCTACGGGCTGCTGATCGACTCCACCACGACCTACGGTCCGACACCGATCGCGTTCACCGTCGCCGTGGTGGCGCTGACCGTGCTGGTCGCGGTGCTCAGCTACTGGCCTGTGGCGAACATGATGTCGCATCGGCAGGCGATGAACGCCTCGTTCAACAAGTGGCACTTCGTGAACACCTACGGCGCGTTCGGCACCGTCACACGCACCCGACGGGAAGTGATCGTCGAAGGCACCACCGATGCGGTGGTGACACCGGCGACGGAGTGGCGCGAGTACGAGTTCAAGGGCAAACCGGGCGACGTGTATCGCAGGCCTCGTCAGTACGCGCCGTACCACCTGCGTCTGGACTGGTTGATGTGGTTCGCGGGGATCTCCCGCGACTACGCCGCGGGGTGGTTCCCGCGGTTCGCGGGAAAACTGCTGGAGAACGATCCGGCCACCGTGAAATTGCTCCGGCACAACCCGTTCCCGGACGAACCACCCCGTCTGGTGCGGGCCCGCCTGTTCCGCTACCGCTTCGCCACGCGCGCCGAACGACGCGCGACGGGCCAGTGGTGGATGCGGGACGAGATCGGCGATTTCATGATGCCGATGGCACGCGACGACCTGCCCTGACCACTCCCCGGATCACCGCTGCGGTCACCACACCTCGCCGCCGGTCTCCGACACGGTGAATCCATGGGTGTCCGTCTCGCACGTGAGACCGGTCTTCTCGTCGACGGTGCACGTGAACGGATCGACGGTGAGAGTGCTGCCGTGGGGCAGCGTCTTCGGGGCACCTCCGAAATCCGTGAATGCGATGTCGCCGATGCTGACCCACTCCCCGGGGCTGTCCCCTTCGAGCATCAGGGCGTTCGCGGGCACCAGCACGTCCGGCGCGCCGCTGCCGGGGACCCGGGGTGCACTCGCCGGCATCGTGCCCTGGCAGCCTGTCAGGGGAGCGGTGTGGACGAGGATGGCGCATCCGAACTGCCCGCCCGGCGACGCGAAGTAGTACACGCCTTCGCTGGTCGCGGCGTAGTCGTCGGGGTCGACCGGCTTCGGTGCGGCCGTGGTGGTCGTGGTCGTGGGCGGCGCCGACGAGGTGGCGGTGGTGCTCGCCGGCTCGGTGGGTGCTTCGGATGCGGTGGCCTCACCCTCCACGCTCCGCGAACACCCTGCCGCGACGAGTGCCGCACCCGCGACGACGACGAAACTGACGAGGCGTGCGCGGCGACTGATCATGCGGGGCAGCATAGCGAGCGCCGGGATCGACGCAAGTTCCGCTCCGATCGACTCGGAGGCGGTGGCTTCGATCGGCTCAGAGCCGGCGCGTCACCCGCGCAGGTACGCCCGTCGCCACGACGTTCGGCGGCAGGTCGCGGGTGACCACCGCGCCGGCTCCCACGACGGTGTTCTCGCCGATCGTGACGCCCGGTCCGACGGTCGCGCCACCGCCGAGCCACACGTTGTCGCCGATCGTGATGGGTTGCGCCGATTCCCACTTCGCGCGGCGGAGATCGGGATCGAGCGGATGAGTGGGGGTGAGGAGTTGCACATTCGGGCCGATCTGCACGTCCGAGCCGATCGTGATCGGCGCGACGTCGAGCATGATCGCGCCGAAGTTGACGAATGTCCCGTTCCCCACGGTGATCCGGTACCCGTAGTCCACCTGCAGTGGCGGCCGGATCTCCACGTCGTCACCGATCGAGTCGAACAACTCCTCGAGCAGCGCGCGACGCGCATCCGGATCCGCTGCACTCGACGCGTTGTACTTCTCGGTCAGCAGCGCTGCCCGCAGCGCGTCGGCGGCGAGTTCGGGATCGTCGGCGATGTAGAGTTCGCCGGCCAGCATCCGTTCCTTCTGCTCGCCCACTGAGGATCCTTCCGTCTCGCCGACTGAGGATCCTTCCGTCTCGCCCACTGAGGATCCTTCCGTCGCCGGGTCAGTCGCCCACCCGCTCTCCGGTGTCGACGTGGAACAGGTGCACCGTACCTTCGCGCTTGCGCAGGTGCACGGTGTCGGCGAGGCGTGCGGGGGTGCGGACCAGGGCCCGCGCGACCACCTGATTGCCGGTGCCGGGCACCCGCGTGTACAGGTACGACTCGCTGCCGAGTTCCTCGACGAGTTCGACGACGGCTTCGACGCCCTCGTCGGCGATCTCGAAGTCCTCCGGCCGGATCCCGGCGGTGACCTCCTCGATGCCTGCGGAGTGCAGTCGCGCGATGCGGTCGCGTTCGACGGGGATGACGGTGCTGCCCACGACGACTCCGTCGTCGACGACCTTCGCGCGGAGCAGGTTCATCGACGGCGAGCCGATGAAACCGGCGACGAACGCGTTGGCGGGACGGTCGTAGAGTTCGGTGGGGCTGGAGAACTGCTGCAGCACTCCGTTCTTCAGGACGGCGACGCGATCGCCCATCGTCATCGCCTCGACCTGGTCGTGGGTGACGTAGACGGTGGTGGTGCCGAGACGGCGTTGCAGCGCCGCGATCTCGGTGCGGGTCTGCACGCGCAGCTTCGCATCGAGGTTCGACAACGGTTCGTCCATGCAGAACACCTGGGGCTCACGCACGATCGCGCGTCCCATCGCGACACGCTGGCGCTGACCACCGGACAGCTTGGCGGGCTTGCGGTCGAGGAACTGGGTCAGGTCCAGGATCTTCGCTGCTTCCTCGACCTTGCGGCGACGCTCGTCCGCGCTCACGCCGCGCATCTTCAGGGCGAAGCCCATGTTCTCGGCGACCGTCTTGTTCGGGTACAGCGCGTAGTTCTGGAAGACCATCGCGATGTCGCGGTCCTTCGACGGCACACCGGTCATGTCCTTGCCGCCGATGGAGATCGACCCCTCGTCGATGTCCTCGAGCCCGGCGAGCATGCGCAGCGCGGTGCTCTTGCCGGATCCGGACGGTCCGACGAGGACCACGAACTCGCCGTCCTCGATGTCGAGGTTCAGCGAATCGACCGCGAAGGTGTCGGAGTTCTCGTAGATGCACGAGGCGTTGCGGTAGGTGATGTCGGCCATGGTGGAAGTCCTTGCTGGTAAAGGGAATCGGGTCTACTTGATGGCGCCGAACGACAGGCCGCGCACGAGCTTGTTCTGAGCGAGCCAGCCCGCGAGCACGACGGGCAGCGCCGCCATCGTCGCGGCGGCGGACAACCGGGCCCAGTACAGGCCCTCACCGGTGATGAAACCGACGAGGAAGACGGGGATCGTCTGCGCCTGGACGGCGGTCAGGTTGACGGCGAAGAAGAACTCGTTCCACGAGAAGATCACGCAGATCAGGGCGGTCGCGGCGATGCCGGGGGAGACGAGCGGCAGGATCAGCTCGCGTACCGCCGTCCACAGGCTCGCGCCGTCCATGCTCGCCGCCTCGAGCAGCTCGCCCGGGACCTCGAGGAAGAACGACCGCATCATCCACACCGCGATGGGCAGGTTCATCGCCGTGTACAGGATGATCAGGGCCCAGATGTTGTCGAGCAGGCCGACGTTCGCGACGATCACGTACAGCGGGATGATCGCGGCGACGATGGGCAGCATCTTCGTGCTGATGAAGAAGAACAGTACGTCCTTGGTCTTCTTCACCGGCCGCAGCGACAGCGCGAAGGCCGCCGGCACACCGAGCAGCAGGACCAGTGCCGTCGAGACGATGGTGGCGAACGCCGAGTTGAGTAAGGCCGTGCCCACTCCGGTCTCGAACACCGCCCGGAACTGGTCGAGTGTGGGGGTGAAGAAGAACTTCGGTGGGTCGGAGTAGGCGTCGGCCTCCTGCTTGAAGGCGGTGAGCACCATCCAGAAGACCGGGAAGAAGAATCCGATGGCGGCGATCCACGCGACCACACCCCAGGGATTGAACTTGCGGTTCTTGCGCTTCCGGGCCGTGCGCATGACACGGCCGGTGGGTGCCGTGGTGTCCGAAGCCTGCGGCTGCGTGGCCGTGGTGCTCATGCCGCTTCCTCCTTGCCGGTGAACGATGTGAAGATCAGGCGCAGTGCGAAGGTGGCGATGACGATCGTGCCGATGACGACCACGACACCCATTGCCGCCGCCTGGCCGATGTCGAAGCCGAGGAACGCGCGCTGGTAGATGTAGAACGGCAGGTTGGAGCTGGCCGTGCCGGGTCCGCCCTGGGTCATCATGTAGATCGCGTCGAACGTGTTCACCAGGTAGATCGCACCGAGAACGGTGCCGAGTTCGATGAACCGGCGCAGATGCGGCAGCGTCAGTTCGCGGAACAGTGCGAAGGCTCCGGCGCCGTCGACGCGGCCGGCCTCGAGGATGTCGCGGGGCATCGACTGCAGGCCGGCGAGGATGAGCAGCATCATGAACGGCGTCCACTGCCACACCAGCGCGACCATCACGGCCGGGAGCGGGAACCGGCTGATCCAGTCCACCTCTCCCAATCCGAAGGGGGAGAGAACGAAGTTGACGATGCCGAAGACGGGATCGAACATCGACGTCTTCCAGATCAGTGCACTGGCGACCGGGGTGACGAGGAACGGCGTGATGAGCAGGGTCCGTGCGATACCGCGGCCGAGGAACGCCCGGTCGAGCAGGAGCGCGAGGAGCAGCCCGAGTATCACGGAGATCAGGACCGTGCCGACGATGAGGATCACCGTGTTCAGGGTGACCTGCCAGAACTGGCTGTCCTGGAAGACATCGACGTAGTTCTGGAGTCCGACGAACCGGCGGGAGCCGGGGCTGACGAGGTTCCAGGATTGGGTCGAGTAGTACAGCGTGAACAGGAACGGGATCTGTGTGACCACGATCGTGAAGATCAGGGCCGGGAGCAGGGGTCCGCGTCGGCGCCATCCCTCGGCCCGAGAGATCTGCTCCTCCTTCGCTTCCCGTACGGCGCGGATGCGCTCGTCGGCGTCCGGTGCGGGACGCTGCGCTGCAGGTGCGGTCATCGGTCCTTCTCCCGGTAGGTCGCGCCGACGGCCTCGGCGTACTTCTGTGCCTGGTCGAGGGCGTCCTCGACGCTCTGCCGTCCGGCGATGGCGGCGCTGATCTGCTGGCTGACCCGGGTGCCGAGATCCTGGAACTCGGGGATGGCCACGAACTGGATGCCCGTGTACGGGACGGGGTCGACCGTGGGGTTCTGCTGGTCGGCTCCCTCGATGGATTCGAGGGTGATCGGGCCGTAGGCCGCGGCGGCCTCGGCGTATTCGGGGATCTCGTAGGTCGACAGTCGGCTGCCCGGCGGCACCCGCTCCCAGCCGAGTTGCTCGCCGACGGTGCGCAGGTACTGCTGGTCGGTCATCCACGAGATGAACTTCCACGCGTCCTCGGTGTGTTCGCTGCTCGCGGGGATGCCGAGCGACCACGTGTAGAGCCAGCCCGAGGGGTCCTTCTCCTGGACGGGCGCGGCCGCATAGCCGATCTTGCCGACGACGTTGCTCGACGCGGGATCCTCGAGGGTCGAGACGGCGGAGGTGGAGTCGTACCACATGGCGACCCGGCCCTGCGCGAGTTGCGTTGCGCACTCGCTGAATCCGCTCGTCGCGGCACCGGGCTGACCGTACTCGCGGACGAGGTCGACATAGAACTGCACCGCTTCGCGTACCTCGGGACTGTTCAGCTGCGCATTCCAGTTCTCGTCGAACCACCGTCCGCCGAAGGTGTTGATGACGGTGTCGAGCGGTGCGAGCAGCTCACCCCAGCCGGGCTTGCCGCGCAGGCAGATGCCGTTGATGTCGGGGCCGTCGAGTTGCGATGCGGCCTCGGCGACCTCGGTCCAGGTCGGCGGGTCAGACAGCGTGATGCCGGCCTGTTCGAACAGGTCCTTGCGATACATGAGGAACGACGATTCGCCGTAGAAGGGCACCGAGTACAGATCGCCCTCGTACGAGAGTGCTTCGCGCAGCGAGGGAATGATGTCGTCGGCGTCGTAGCCGTCGGTCTGCTCGATGTACGGTGACAGATTCGTGAGCCAGCCGTACTCCGCCCACTGGGGAGTCTCGTAGTTGCTGATCATCACGACGTCGAACTCGCCACCGCCCATCGCCGTGGACGCGGTGATCTTGGCGCGGGCCTGGTTCTCGGAGAGGGTGACGAACTTCAGGTCGATCTCCGGGTTCTCGGCCTCGAACTGCGACGCGAGTTGCTGTGCGTCCTGCATCTGGGAGTTCGACACCATCGCGATGGTGACGGTGCGGCCGGACGTACCGATCGATCCTGCACCGGCACAACCGGTCAGTGCGACGCTCAGGGCCACGGCTCCTGCCGCGGCCGCGCGGATGGATCTTCTTGCTGTAGGCACGATGGTCTACCTCATTTCGGTGGTGCCTCGTCCTTCGGGGTGCCGTTCTCGAGGGCGTGGTCGGGATGGTCGAGCAGGTACTGGGCGCACGCGATGTCGCAGACGAGCATGTTCGCGAGACCGCCTCGGAGAGCACCGAGTACAGCGCGGTGCTTGGACTGTCCGCCGGTGACGAGAATCGTGGCGGGGCAGTCGCGGACGTCGTCGAGAGGTACCGACATGGTGCGGGTTTCGAGTTCGCCGTGCACGGCGGTGCCGTCGGCACGGAAGAACCGGCCGCCGATCTCACCGACCGCACCGAGGCCGTCGAGTTCGTGGAGCATCGTGGTGTCGAGGAAGCTGCCCTCGAACAGGGTGGTCGAGGTCGACACGGCGCCCACACCGAAGATCATCGCCTCCGCGCGGCGCCCGACCTCGAGCGTGCGGGAGATCAACGAGTCGGCGCGCATCGACGCGACCGTGGACGGATCGGCGTACAGCGGTGTGGGAAGCCGGAGCGGTTGCGCCCGAAGCTGTTCGGCGCAGCGGCCGAGGACGAACTCGGTGCCGGTCTGGTAGGCGCTCGTGGAGATGGAGCCGTCGAGCTGGACGATCGTCGCGCAACTGGCGACACCCGACGGGAGGGCCTGTGCCACGGCGACGGTCTCCGGACCCCACGTGAATCCGAGGGTGTCGGAGGGGCGGAGACGGCGCGTGAGCAGGCCGGCGGCGGCGCGCCCGAGGGCGGCGAAGCTTGCGGAGTCCTCGATCGGACCCGCGTCGTCGACCCGGCGCCCGACAACCACGGCCTCGACGAGTCCGTAGCGCTCCTCGAGTGCCCGTTCGGTTTCGGCGTGCAGGTCGTCGCGCCAGGTGGGTGGCACGCTGACCTCGATGCGCACCAGTCCCTGAGCGCGAGCGCGTGCGACGAGCCGGCCGGCGGTGGGGCGGGAGACGCCGAGGCGCTGCGCCACCTCCGCCTGCGTGAGGCCGTCGAGGTAGTAGAGCGTCGCGGCCCGCACGGCGAGACGGAGATCCTCGGTGGATACCGGGCTCTCCGTGTCCGGGATGTTGGTGGGGCCGGGGGCGGTCACGAGCTCTCCTTGGTGCGAGCAGTCTTCGTCGCGCTCCGTGAGCATCTGCTCAGGGGTGCGTGCATCTGCTCAGTACGTTAGCATCGGAGTGTGACCCACACAACAGTTCGCCCGACGCTCCCGGACACGATGCGTGCCGCCGTGCTTCTCGAACCGGGCCGCATCGAGATGCAGGAACGGCCTCTACCTGCACCGGAGTCCGGCGACGTCCTCGTCCGGGTGACCACCGTGGGGGTGTGCGGCTCGGACGCGCACTACTACCGCGAAGGGCGGATCGGCGAGTTCGTCGTGACCGATCCGATCGTGCTCGGCCACGAGGCGTCCGGAGTCGTGGTCGCAGTCGGGGACGGTGTTCCGCAGAGCCGGATCGGCGAGCGGGTCTCGATCGAGCCGCAGCGTCCCGACCCGCTCACCGAGGAGACGCGCCGCGGCGACTACAACCTGTGCCCGCACATGCGCTTCTACGCCACGCCGCCGGTCGACGGCGCCCTGTGCGAGTACGTCACCATCGGGGCGGCCTTCGCGCATCCCGTTCCGGACACCGTGTCCGACGACGCTGCCGCCCTGTGCGAGCCGCTGTCGGTCGGTATCGCGGCCGTCCGCAAGGCCCGCGTCACCGCCGGCTCCCGCGTCCTCGTCACCGGCGCCGGTCCCGTCGGCATCGTCGTCGCGCAGGTCGCGCGCGCCTTCGGTGCGGTCGAGGTCGTCGTCACCGACCTCGACGAACGACGACGCGAGACCGCACTGTCGTTCGGGGCGAGCGCTGCGCTCGACCCCCGCGTCGACGACCCGTCGGCCCTGCGGGTGGACGCCTACATCGACGCGTCCGGCGCCCCCGCCGCCGTCGATTCGGGTATCCGCGCGGTCCGTCCCGGCGGCACCGTCGTCCTCGTCGGATCCGGCGCCGAGACGATGACCCTGCCGGTGCAGCTCGTCCAGAACCGCGAACTGATCCTGACCGGCGTGTTCCGCTACGCGAACACGTGGCCGACCGCGCTCGCACTCGTCGGGTCGGGCCGGGTCGATCTCGACTCGATGGTCACCGCCCGGTTTCCCCTCGACAAGACCGCCGACGCGCTCGAATCCGATCGGACACCCGGAAACATCAAGGCCGTCGTGGACGTGACCGATCCGGCGGGAAAGGACTGAAGATCCATGCACGTGAACGAGCAGACGCTCCCCGAGCTGGGCGTGCCCGTCCCGAGCTACCGGCGCGACGACGTCTCCGTCGGCATCGTGCACTTCGGTGTGGGCGGATTCCACCGCGCGCACCAGGCGATGTACGTCGACCGGCTCCTCGAACAGGGGAAGGCGAAGGAATGGGGTATCTGCGGCGTCGGGGTGCTCCCCGGTGATCGCCGCATGCAGGAGGCGCTCGCCGCGCAGGACCACCTGTACACGCTGGTGCTCACCCATCCCGACGGCACGTGGGAGCCGCGGGTGATCGGCTCGATCGTCGACTATCGCTACGCCCCGGACGATCCCGAGGCGGTCATCGAGCTCCTCGCGGCCCCGAGCACCCGGATCATCTCGCTGACCGTCACCGAGGGCGGTTACAACATCCGTCACGACACCGGCGAGTTCGACGTCGACGATCCGGCCGTGCAACACGATCTGCGGTCCGGTGAACCCCCGGCCACCGTCTTCGGTCTCGTCACCGAGGCTCTCGTCCGGCGTCGGGAGCGGGGACTGCGCGCCCCGACGGTGATGTCGTGCGACAACATCGAGGGCAACGGAAGCGTCGCGCGCCGCGTCTTCACCGAGTACGCGCGCCTTCTGAATCCGGATCTCGCGGAGTGGATCTCCGAGCACGTCCGCTTCCCGAACTCGATGGTCGACCGGATCACCCCGGTGACCACCGACGAGGTGGTCTCGGCGCTGTCCGAACGCTTCGACGTGCAGGACCGCTGGCCGGTCGCCGCCGAGCCCTTCACCTCGTGGGTCCTCGAGGAGGCCTTCGCCGACGGGCGACCGCCCTTCGAGGATGCGGGAGTGCAGATCGTCGACGACGTCGCTCCCTACGAGCTGATGAAGTTGCGCCTGCTCAACGCCGGTCACCAGGGGCTCTGCTATTTCGCGTATCTCATGGGATACCGCCTCGTCCACGAGGCCGCGCAGGATCCGCTCCTCGCCGGATTCGTCCGTGCCTACATGGACACCGAAGCGACACCGACCCTGAAACCGGTGCCGGGCATCGATCTCGACGAGTACAAGACCACCCTCATCGAGAGGTTCGCGAACCCCGAGATCCGGGACACGATCGCCCGCTTGTGCGCCGAGTCGTCCGACCGCATCCCGAAGTGGCTGGTGCCGGTGATCCGCGAGAACCTGGCCACCGGTGGTCACGTGCAGTCGTCCGCGGCGATCGTCGCCTCGTGGGCGCGCTACGCCGAAGGCGTCGACGAACAGGGGCAACCGATCGAAGTGGTCGACCGGCTCGCCGACACACTCGTCCCGATCGCGCGACGACAACTCACGCATCCCACCGCCTTCATCGAGAACACCGAGGTCTTCGGCGATCTCGCGCAGAACCACCGCTTCGTCGACGCCTACACCTGGGCGCTCAACGCCCTGCACAGCGACGGTGCCCGCGCCACCCTGAAGGAACTTCCGGGAGAGCCGGAATGAACGGCCACGCCCTCGTCGTCGGAGAAGCCCTCGTCGACATCGTCCACCGCGGCGGTGCCGAACCCGTCGAGCATGTCGGCGGGAGCCCGCTCAACGTCGCACTGGGTCTGGGGCGACTCGACCGGCCCGTGCAGTTCACGACACGCGTCGGCACCGACGCCCGCGGACGGCGGATCGTCGACCATCTCGCGGCCTCCGGTGTGTCTCTGACACCGGGCAGCGCTGCAGCCGAGCGCACGGCGACCGCGCAGGCGGAGATCGACGAGAAGGGTTCCGCGAAGTACGAATTCGATATCGTCTGGGATCCGGTCGAGCCACCACCGTCGGTGGACGCCGTGCTCGTGCACACCGGATCCATCGCGACGGTGCTCGAACCCGGTTGCGATCTCGTCGCCGAACTGGTTGCGCAGCAGGCGGGAACGTCCACGGTGAGCTTCGACCCGAACGTCCGCCCGGCGCTGATCGACGACCCGGCGCGTGGACGGGAACGGATCGAACGCCTCGTCTCGCTCGCCGATGTGGTCAAAGCCAGCGACGAGGACCTGACGTGGTTCGCGCCCGGCCGCGATCCCCTCGACACCGCACGGGACTGGCTCTCGCGAGGGCCGGCGATCGTCGCGGTGACCCGCGGAGAACGCGGTGCGGTGGCGCTGTGTGCGGCCGGAACCGTCGAGGTGCCCGCCGTGGGGGTCGAGGTTGTCGACACCGTCGGGGCAGGCGACGCCTTCACCACCGGTCTGCTCGACGGATTGTGGACCTGCGGACTCCTCGGTGCCGACCATCGGGAACGGCTGCGCGGCATCGGGATCGACGACCTGCGCGAGGTGCTCGACACCGCCGCGTGGACGTCCGGTCTGACCGTCGCGCGCGCCGGCGCCGACCTGCCCACGCTGGCCGACCGTACCGCGGCCCGGGAGGCGGCACGATGACGCTCGTCGCCGGGATCGATTCGTCCACCCAGTCGTGCAAGGTCGTCGTGTGCGACGCCGACACCGGAGCCGTCGTGCGCGAAGGTCGCGCTCCGCATCCGCCCGGCACCGCGGTGGACCCGCTGGAGTGGCGCGCCGCCTTCGATCGGGCGTGTTCCGAAGCGGGCGGACTCGACGACGTCGCGGCGATCTCGGTGGGAGCGCAGCAGCACGGCATGGTGTGCCTCGACGAGCGTGGCGACGTGGTCCGCGACGCGCTGCTGTGGAACGACACGAGATCTGCAGCGGCAGCAGCCGATCTCGTCGACGAGGCCGGTGGGGCGGGCGCGTGGGCCGAGGCCGTGGGGGTGGTCCCGCTCGCCGCGATCACCGTCGCGAAGGCCCGCTGGCTCGCCGATCACGAACCCGGCAACGCCGACCGCACCGCGGCGCTGTGCCTGCCGCACGACTGGCTGACGTGGACGATGCGCACCGACCGCGACCTCGACCGGCTCGCCACCGATCGCAGCGACGCGAGCGGCACCGGCTACTTCGACGCATCCACGGACACCTATCGCCGGGATCTGCTCGAACTGGCCCTGCGCCGGCCGAGTCCGATCCTTCCGCGGGTCGCCGGGCCGGCCGAGAGCGTCGGTGAGACGGTCGCCGGTGCCCTGCTCGGTCCGGGGGCCGGCGACAATGCGGCGAGCGCGCTGGCTCTCGACGTCCGCGAAGGCGATGTGGTCGTCTCGATCGGCACGTCGGGCGTGGTGTGCGCGGTGTCCACGACCCCGGCCCGCGACGCGGACGGTTACGTCGCGGGATTCGCCGACGCGACCGGCCGGCATCTGCCACTGGTGTGCACGCTCAACGGGGCCCGGGTACTGGACGCCACCGCGACGATGCTCGGGGTCGACCACACCGAGCTCACGCGGCTCGCACTCTCGGCGCCGGCCGGCAGCGACGGACTCGTGCTGGTCCCGTATCTGGAAGGGGAACGTACCCCGAACCGTCCCGGCGCGACGGGCGCCCTGCACGGGCTGCGGCTCGGAACGGCGACGCCCGCGCATCTCGCCCGCGCGGCGTTCGAGGGCCTGCTGTGTTCGCTGGCCGACGGCATCGACCACATCCGGGCGCAGGGCACCGAGGTCCGGCGGGTGCTGCTCGTCGGCGGTGGGGCGCGCTCGCAGGCGGTGTGCGAGCTGGCGCCGGCGGTGCTGGGCATGCCTGTCGACGTTCCCGAACCGGGGGAGTACGTGGCGCGCGGCGCCGCCAGGCAGGCCGCGTGGGTGCTGCGCGGAGGCGACGAACCCCCGTCGTGGGAATCCGGCGCGACACGCCACTACGAGGCCGACCCGACACCGCACGTGCGGGAGCGCTACGCGGAGGTGCGGGACCTGACGGACGGTTCGGACATTGCCCGGGAGTCACCCTCGGTGGGGTGAGAACACCCGTTCGGCACGGGGGTCACACGATCGGCTCGGCGAGCAGGTCGAGGAAGAGTCTCGCGGCCCTGTTGTGGGACGCGGTGGCGCGTCCGACGAGTGCGAGGGTGCGGCAACGGTTTCCGGTGTTCATGCGAATCCGTCGAAGCCCGCTGCGCTGCGCGATCGGTTCGGGCACGACCGCCACGCCGAGGCCGTAGCGGACCAGTTCGAGGAGACGGTCCATGTCGCCGACCCGGAACGTGATGTGTCGTCGCACTCCCGCGGCCGCGAACAGCGACTCGATCGTGGTCTGCAGACCGGTGCCCGCCTGGAAGTCGACGAACGAACAGGACTGCAGGGCGCGTATGTCGATTTCCGTTACAGCTGCGAGCGGATGATCCGGAGCCGCGACGACGGTCAGTTCCTCACGGTAGGTCCGGAGCGCGGTCAGCCCCGACGGGAGCGGGCGTGCATCGAGCGCGACGAACGCCAGGTCCAGCTCCGCTGTGGTCACGGCATCGAAGAGTTCGTCCGTGGTCGCTTCCCTCAGCGTCACTCCGATTCCCGGAAACCTGCCGTGCAGGCGAGCCAGCAGTGCGGGGAGGTCCACCGCGGTGAACGTCTGCACCGTCCCCAGCGTCAATGTGCCCAGTTCTCCGGTCCGCAACCGTCCGACAGCGGCCACCGCATCCTGCGCCTCCCCGAGCATTCTCTGCGCATAGGGATAGAGCACCTTGCCGGCATCGGTCGGGACCACCGAGCGGGTCGTGCGTTCGAACAGCGGTGTTCCCAGCTCGTTCTCCAACGCGCGGACGGAGGCGCTGAGGGCCGATTGGGACAGGTGCACGGATTCGGCGGCACGGGTGAAGTGGCCGTGCTCGACGACCGCCAGGAAATGGCGGAGCTGACGAAATTCCATTGATCGATTCTACTTCTGGATCCGATTGATTTATCCCGTTGGACAGATCAATGGGTGGCATTCGAGAATCGGATTCATGTCACGTACCGATACCTCGACGCCTCGCATGGATCGCCGACTCGTCGCGGTGATGGCCCTTGCATCGGGATTGGTGGTGGCCAACAGCTATTACGCGCAGCCGCTGGTCGGCGCCATCGCCGACACCTTCGACGCCTCCACTGCCGAGGTCGGGCTCGTGGTCACGGCCGGACAGATCGGGTACGCGCTGGGCCTGGCGTTCCTCGTTCCTGTCGGGGACATGGTCGAACGACGGACACTTCTGCGCTGGATGCTCCTCGCCACCGCTGCCGGCCTGCTGATCATGGCATGGTCACCGGACTGGCGGATTCTGGCGGCGTGTGCCGTCCTGGTCGGTACGGGATCGGTCGTGGGCCAGGTGCTGGTGCCTTTCGCGGCGAGTCTCGCCCGCGACGACGAACGTGGACGTGTCATCGGCAACGTGATGACCGGTCTGTTGCTGGGCATCCTGCTGTCCCGCGTAGTGGCAGGACTGATTGCCGAGGTGGCAGGCTGGCGAGCGGTATTCGTATGCGCAGCGGCGCTGATGCTGCTCACTGTGCTGTTGATCCGCACCCTGCCGGAGTCGGTCCCCACCACCGATGCCGGGTACCGTGCGGTGCTGGCCTCGGTGATCCGATTGGTGTCCGCCGAATCCGTTCTGCGGCAACGAATTGCGTACGGTGCACTGACGTACGCGTCGTTCGGGGTGTTCTGGACGAGTGTGGGATTCCTCCTCGCCGGACCGGGATACGGATGGTCCGATGCGCGCATCGGGATGTTCACCCTCTTCGGGGTCGCGGGTGCGTTGGCCGCCCGTGCGGCGGGTGCTCTCGCCGACCGGGGATATGCGCGTCGTCAGACCGGCTTCTTCGTCGCCGTCACCGCGGTGAGTTTCCTCCTGCTCGCCGTCGGGGAGCGTCACGTCGTCGCTCTGGCGATCGGGGTCGCGCTGCTGGATCTGGGGATACAGGGAACACACATCAGCAACCAGAGCCTGATCTACCCGCTTCGGTCCGATGCGCGGAGCCGGCTCAACACCGCCTATATGACCTGCTACTTCCTCGCAGGATCGCTCGGAAGTGTGCTGTCCACCCTCGTGTACTTCGGTGGAGGGTGGAAGGCGGTGTGCGTGCTGGGCGCAGTCTTCCCCGCATGTGGGGTGTGCCTCTGGATTCGGGAGATGCGGGGTGTGAGGCGCGCGCGGGAGTGCCTTCGCGTCGAGCGATGTGGGAACGCCTGACGCGGTAGCGGTCCCCCGGTATTCCGGGTTCGCGGCCGACGGGTCTAGGGTTCGGCGATGTGAGTAGTCGCACCGATGTGGTGTCCGCGCCGATCCGGCGGCTCGCGGCCCGGCTGACGCACAGCCCCGCTCGGGTGGTGGCGCTGGGCTTCGCCGCGGCGATCGTGGTGGGCACGGTCGTACTGCTGACACCGGCCGCGACGCAGTCCGGAGTCGGCGCAGGGATGATGGCGGCGCTGTTCACTGCGACTTCCGCGATGTGCCTGACCGGCCTGATCATCGTGGACACACCCACCTACTGGTCCGGATTCGGTCAAGGGGTGATCGTGGGGCTGATCCAGGTGGGTGGGTTCGGCATCATGACGATGGCCTCGTTGATCGGCTTGGTGCTGGCCGATCGGATCGGCCTGAAGGCCCGTCTCAACGCTGCGGCAGAGGTCCGTACGTCCGGACTCGGCGACGTCCGCAGCGTCGTCATCGGTGTTGTGCGTACCAGCGTGCTCATCGAAATCGCCGTGGCGTCGGCCCTGGCGATCCGCTTCGCGGTCGGCTACGACGAGACCCCGGTCCGCGCGGTGTGGTTGGGGGTCTTCCACGCGATCTCGGCGTTCAACAACGCCGGGTTCGCGCTCTACAGCGACAACATCGTCGGGTTCGCCGACGATCCGTGGATCTGTGTGCCGTTGATGGCTGCGGTGATCCTCGGCGGCATCGGGTTTCCGGTGCTGTTCGAGCTCGGCCGGCACCTGCGAGGACACCGAACGCGCTGGACGCTGCATACCCGGTTGACGATCGTTGTCACTGCGGTGCTTCTGGTGGTCGGCCCGCTGCTGGTCCTGCTTCTCGAGTGGAATCACACCCTACGTGGCCACGA
Organism: Rhodococcus sp. C26F; assembly: GCF_053345925.1. Lineage (NCBI taxonomy): Bacteria > Bacillati > Actinomycetota > Actinomycetes > Mycobacteriales > Nocardiaceae > Rhodococcus > Rhodococcus sp. C26F. The sequence goes on along the minus strand of NZ_JBKFBA010000002.1, from coordinate 213,614 downwards.
CTGGGGTGCGAAGCTGCTCGTGGCCACATTCCAGGGCGTCATGCCGCGCACGGCGGGGTTCAACAGCGTCGACTACGCCCAGGTGGACAATGCGACATTGCTGGTGACCGATGTGCTGATGTTCATCGGAGGTGGAAGCGGCGGCACCGCCGGCGGTATCAAGGTCACCACATTCGCCCTGCTGTTGTTCGTCATCGCCGCCGAGGTACGGGGCGAGAAGTCCGTGACGGTGTTCGACCGGCGCATAGATCCACGTCTCCAACGCCAGGCCCTGGCGGTGGCACTGATCGGCGTGGCGCTGGTGATGGTGCCGACCCTCGTGCTTCTCGCCGGTACCGCGTTCGACCTCGACGTACTGCTGTTCGAGGTCACCTCGGCGTTCGCGACCGTAGGGCTGTCCACTGGAATCACCGCTCAGTTGCCGGCCTGGGGGCAATTGATTCTGGTGGTGTTGATGTACCTGGGCAGGATCGGACCTGTCACGCTGGTCAGCGCGTTGGCGGCACGCGACCGTGGTCGTCGCTACGAACTACCCACAGAAAGGCCCTTCATTGGCTAGGAAACCAGCCGCCGACGTCGTCGTCGTCCTCGGACTCGGGCGGTTCGGCAAGTCTCTTGCCCTCGAGTTGATGGCTCAGGGCACCGAGGTGCTCGGTATCGATGCGAGCGAAGCGGTGATCGAGAAGGTGTCCGGTCGGCTCACCCACGCCGCCGTAGCCGACACCACCGATGAGGAATCACTTCGGCAATTGTCGGTACACGAATACGACCGGGCCGTCGTCGGTATCGGGTCCGATCTCGAGGCGAGCCTCCTCACCGCCTCGGCATTGATCAACATGGCGGTACCGAATGTGTGGGCCAAGGCGATCAGCAACGCGCACGCCCGGATCCTCACCCAGATCGGTGTGCATCATGTCGTGCGACCCGAGCACGACATGGGTAAACGCGTTGCGCACCTGGTGCGTGGGCGGATGATGGACTACATCGAGTTCGACGACGGCTTCGCCATGGTCAAGACCGTCGCACCGGCATTCGCTGTGGGAAAGCCCTTGTCGCAGACGACGATACGAAGTCGATACGGCGTGACGGTGGTGGCGATCAAACGGCCGGGGGAGGGATTCACCTACGCCGCGGCCGACACCGTGATCTCTCCCGGCGACACGATCATCGTCTCCGGGCAGGCGCGCGAGACCGAACGCTTCGCCGAATTGGCCTGACGCCGAACCGTGCGATGGGAAAGGAAGGGCGGCCGCAGCACCGCTGCGTGTTGGTGTGACGGCGGGCAGCATGTATTACCGCTACGATGTGGTGATCGTCGGCGCCGGCATCTCCGGTCTCGGTGCCGCCGTCCAGTTGCTCCGACACGGGATCGACAACTTCGTCGTTCTCGAGAAGGCGGACGCCGTCGCGGGAACCTGGCGCGACAACACCTGTCCCGGCTGTACGTGCGATGTGCCGTCGGCGCTCTATTCCTGTTCGTTCGCGGAGATGCAGGGATGGACCCGGATGGAACCGCTTCGTGCCGTGCAGGATTCCTTCAACGAGCGAGTGCTGGCCGTGGTCGACGGACCGGATGTTGCGGGAGTTGTCGTCGTTCGACGTCGCGGCGTTCGACGTCGCGTCGGGCCCATCCGAACGGGTCTGACCCGTCGAGTGGTCGGTGAGATCAATCCTCCACTCGCAGACCGAGATGGGCGGCGAACTGCCCTGCCAGGGCTACGGCCTGGTGGGCGTCGATCGTCGCACCCTTCATCCCGCCCATGTTGCGGATCGTGTCGATCCGCAGGCCGCGCAGATCCACCTGGTCGAGGGTTGCGCGGTCGACGTCGAGGACGCCGACGGAACAGTCCTCGAAAGCGACGCGGGTGAACGTGCCGCCTCCCAGATCCAGTTCGTCGAGGATGCAGCCGCGGAAGAGTACGTCGCGTCCCGTGGCGGCCCGCAGATTGACCAGGCCGAGTTTCGAATCCGCGATCGTGACGCTGCGCAGATCCGCGTCGAGGAGGTCCAGCGCACCGATCCGGCTGTCCCGGATGTGCACGCGGTGCAGGCCGCTGCGCGGCGCGAACAGATTCGGTGCCTGCATGCGCTCGACCAGAGTGTCGCGCAGGCGTGCGCTCGTGAGGTCGCTGTCGGCGACGATCGGTGCGACGAGCGAACATTCGGACAGGATGATCCCGGCCAGATCGCGACCCGTCAGGTCGGTGTCGGTGTAGCGGCTGTTCTCGAAGATTCCGTGCGCGAGCAACTCGTCGCCGTCCGCGTCGGTGAGGACGCCGAGGTCCGGGGCGTCGATCCTCGGCGGGCGGGTGGTGGAACGAGCAGCCATGGTTCTCGGGGCCTCCGGATCGGTGGGGTGTCTGCGGTCCAGCTTCCCAACCCGTCGGGTTCGCGGGAACGTGGGGGACAGGCCCGTTCCCGATTGCGATGTGCTACTCGGGCTATGCGGGTCGACGCTGCTGGGCCGCTCGCGTTCGGTGCCGGCGCACTGCAGCGCGGTTCGCGCAGCGCACGGAGCAGTACTGCTGGCGGCCGTTGCGGGTGATGTCGACGACCACGGCCGAGCACGGGTTGGTCGGGATGTCCGCTGCGGCGCACCGGTGGAGGCGGTGCATTCCACGAGTGGTGAGGTGCAGTGCCGTGCCGACGCTGATCACCGCGCGCAGTACGTCGGGGAGCGGTTGGACCTCGTCGCGGTAGTGCAGGTGCCACCCCTCGCCGTCGTGATCGGTCAGCCGGGGATAGGCCGCTGCGGTGGCCATCTGCGCGTTGAGCAGGCGCGCACGTTCCCTGGGGTCGGACGCGTCGACGATGGCGAGCCAGTCGTCGATGACCTCACGGGTGCGTGGATGGTCGTCGGGCGCGGTCGGGAAGTCCATGGTCATGCCCACCTCGCGGGTACGGGCCATGATGCCGTCCCGATCGTCGGGCCAGTCGCCGGCCAGTGACGCCGCGAGGAGGACCGCATACTCGCCGTAAGGGTTGAGATGCATAAGGCCATTACATCATGGTGGTGGACATGACTGCTATCGAAGCTCGGAGCCCACAGGAATGCCCGGTCCGGACCCCCGCTCACGAACACGCGTGGAGCGTGGAGTCGAGTCACGCCACGTCGATCGGACAGGTGCTGTACGTGCGCTGCGTCGGGTGCGGGGCCCGGCGCGTCGATCTCGGTGGGGCGCCGTTCGTTCCGCCGACCGCGCTGAGTACCGAAGTGTCCCCGAACGATTGAGTCACCGGGGCGAGAGCCGGGCGTGTGCAGATTCCCGTCAGAAATCGCCCTCGGCGACCTGGAAGCACATCAGTCCCATCCGTCGCCACATGCGCACCACCTGATCGCGATCGTCGAGCACCGCGATGATGCGATAGCGGTGCCGGATGTGACGGTCGAACAGCTCGGCCTTGACGATCGAATCCTTCCGGTTGTCGCCGGCCGGACGCATGTACAGCTCGTCGTAGGGGATGTCGTGCCGGGCGAGCCACTCCTCGGTTTCCGGCCGGCACACGCCGTCGCGTCCCGAGAGCAGCACGATCGCCGCCCTGTCGGGTGCGGCGGCGAACGCTCGCACCGCGGCCTCGACCGCCGGGGAGACGGTGTCCTCGCCCACCCTGTGCCAGTGATACGGACTCCGGTCGCTCATGTGCGCGAGCGTTCCGTCGATGTCGACGAGCCAGGCCGCCGGGAGGGTCGGATCCTCGACGTACCGTGCCGGAGTTGCGGGCGCGTTTCCCGGCGGCCGGTGCCGCTGCCTTGGTCGTTCCCTGCGATCGCGTGTCTTCTTCGCCACGGACGTCGTATACCCACTCCTGCTCCGCGATGAGTATGCGAGCCGAGCGGGGTCTGCCTTCGTGACAGTGGAACACATTCGACGATACGAGGAGTCACGATGCCCAGGATCACTCCGTGGTTGTGGTTCGACATGAACGCCGAGGAGGCCGCGAACTTCTACATCGGCATCTTCCCCAACTCCAAGATCGGTGAGATCACCCGCTACACCGAAGAGTCCACCGGAGGTGACATCCCGGTTCCGCCCGGGACCCCGATGACGGTCGAGTTCTTCCTCGACGGTCAGGTCTTCTACGGACTCAACGGGGGACCGCAGTTCCGGTTCTCCGAAGCGGTGTCCTTCCAGATCGACTGCGCCGATCAGGAGGAGGCCGACCACTACTGGTACGCGCTGACCGCCGACGGCGGCGAGGAATCCGCCTGCGGGTGGTTGAAGGACAAGTACGGCCTGTCGTGGCAGGTGGTACCGAAACGGCTGAACGAACTGCTCGCCGACCCCGATCCGGAGGTCGCGAAGCGCGTGACCGCCGCGATGATGAAGATGCGCCGGATCGACGTGTCGGCGCTGGAGGCCGCCGCGCGCGGCTGATCGGCGCCCGAGCGCTGCGGTACGTTTCGGTGCATGACCACTCGCACCCAGCGGCTCGACGACCTGCCGTTCACCGGCAGACATCGCCGCCTGCTGACCGGCTCCGGCGTGGGCTGGGCCCTCGACGCCATGGACGTCGGGTTGATCTCGTTCGTCATGGCGGCCCTGGCCGTGCAGTGGGATCTGTCGTCGACGCAGCTCTCGTGGATCGGATCCATCGGCTTCGTCGGCATGGCGATCGGTGCGTCCCTCGGTGGTCTGCTCGCCGACCGCATCGGACGCCGGCAGGTCTTCGCCGCGACTCTGCTCGTCTACGGTCTCGCGACCGGCGCGGCGGCGCTGTCGACCTCGGTGGCGATGCTCATCGTCCTGCGGTTCGTCGTCGGACTCGGTCTCGGCGCCGAACTGCCGGTCGCGTCGACGCTGGTCAGTGAGTTCGCGCCCCGCAAGGTGCGAGGACGCGTGGTCGTCGCCCTCGAGGCGTTCTGGGCGGTGGGCTGGCTCCTGGCCGCGCTCATCGGTTATTTCGTTGTTCCCACCAGCGACAACGGATGGCGGTGGGCGCTCGCCGTCGGGCTCGTCCCGGCTGCCTACGCCCTCGTCGTGCGGTTCGGCCTACCCGAATCCGTGCGCTATCTCGAGAGTCGCGGACGGCACGCGGAAGCCGAGGCGATCGTGCGGGACTACGAGCAATCGGCCGGTGTCACGTCCGTTCCGGAGGACGAACAACCCGTCCGGACCGTCGCGGAAGTCGAGCGCGCACCCCGAGGCTCGGTGTGGGCGCCGAACCTGCGCCGCCGCACGGCGGCGCTGTGGATCGTGTGGTTCGGCATCAACTTCTCGTACTACGGCGCGTTCATCTGGTTGCCGAGCCTGCTCGTCGCGCAGGGCTTCGACCTGGTCACCTCGTTCGGCTACACGCTGCTCATCACGCTCGCCCAGCTACCGGGCTACGGCGTCGCGGCGTGGCTGATCGAGGTGTGGGGACGCCGCCTGACGCTGGGGGTCTTCCTCGCCGGATCGGCAGTCTCGGCGGGATTGTTCGGGCTGGCCGAGACTCCGTCGACGATCGTCGCGGCGGGCATGGCGCTGTCGTTCTTCAACCTGGGCGCATGGGGTGCCCTGTACGCGATCGGACCCGAGCTGTATCCCACGCCGGTGCGGGGCGCGGGCACCGGTTCGGCGGCGGCCTTCGGGCGGCTCGCGTCGATCATCGCGCCGCTGCTGGTGCCGGTGCTGCTGGGCGCCGGCGGCAACGGTCTCGTCTTCGGTGCGTTCGCGGCATCGTTCGTCGTCGCCGCGGTCGCGGCGTTCACGCTGCCCGAGCGGGCCGGGACGGTTCTCGACGAGAGGTGACGTCGGGACCCGCCCCGGCCGGTGCTCAGAGACGCTCGCGCAGTTCGACCTTGCGGATCTTGCCCGAAGCGGTCTTCGGCAGGGCGCCGAAGACGATGCTGTCGGGAACCTTGAAACCGGCGAGCTGCGAACGCACGTGCGCGCGCAGTTCCACCTCGTCGGCACTCGCGCCGCTGCGCAGTGCCACGTAGGCGACGGGACGTTCGCCCCACTTCTCGCTCGGCGCCGCGACGACGGCCGCCTCGAGAACGGCCGGATGGCTGATGAGGGCCGCCTCGACCTCGACGGACGAGATGTTCTCGCCACCGGAGATGATGACGTCCTTCGCGCGGTCGCGGATCTCGATGTAGCCGTCCGGATGCATGACGCCGATGTCACCGGTGCGGAACCAGCCGTCCGGCACGGCGCGGGCTGTCGCGTCCGGGTTGTTGTAGTAACCGAGCATCACGTTGTTGCCGCGCAGCGCGATCTCACCGGTCGTCTCACCGTCGGCGGGAACGTCGGATCCCATCGGGTCGACGATGCGGAGTTCACCGGCCACGACGTTACCCACGCCCTGCCGCGAGCGCAGCCGTGCCTTCTCGTCCTCGGGAAGGACGTCCCACTCCGAACGCCACTCGCAGATCGCTGCCGGACCGTACGTCTCGGTGAGCCCGTACAGGTGCGTGATGTCGAGTCCGAGCGCGGTGCACCGCTCGATGAGGGCGGGCGCCGGCGGTGCGCCACCGATCGCCGCGACGACACGATGGTCGATGCCGCCCGCATTGGGGGCGTCGACCAGCGACGCGAGGACGGTCGGCGCGCCGCACAGGTGCGTGACGTTCTCGGTGCGGACGAGATCCCAGATCCGCTCGGGGTCGACCTTGGGCAGGCACACGTGCGTGCCACCCGCTGCGGTGACGGCCCAGGTGAACGTCCAGCCGTTGCAGTGGAACATCGGCAGCGTCCACAGATAGGTGGATCCGCTGTCGAGCCCGAAGTGCGCGACCATGGCCAGGGCCTGCAGGTAGGCGCCGCGCGCGTGGTACATCACGCCCTTCGGATCACCCGTCGTGCCGGACGTGTAGTTCAGGGCGATCATCGTGCGCTCGTCGGCGAGCGGCACGTACCGGTGGCGGGCGGCGGCGAGCTTGCCCTCGTAGTCGTCACCGACGACCGTGATCGACGGCAGATCGGCCGTGGCCTCGCGGGCCAGGTCGGTCAGCGACTCCTCGACGAGCAGGACCCGGCTGCCCGAGTGCTCGAGGATGAACCGCAGCTCCGGCGCGGTGAGGCGCGTGTTGAGCGAGACGAGCACGGCGCCCGCGTAGAGCACGCCGTAGTGCGCCTCGAGCATCAACGAGGTGTTCGGCGCGAGCACCGCGACACGGTCGCCGGGTTCGACACCGAGAGCGTGCAGCATGCCCGACTGCCTCAGGCACCGGTCGCGCAGTTCGGCGTAGGTGCGACGGACGTCGCCGTCCACCATCGCGAGGTCGTCACGGAAGACCCGGGCGGAACGGTCGAGAAATGCCGTGGGCGTGAGTGTTTCGAAACTGAATTGCTCGGTCACGTCTGTCGGTGCTCCTTCGGATTACGTCGCGCGCGCACTCCCCATCGCGAACGATGATGCGCACACCTCCCCGTGTGCTGTGAGGGCTTTGCTCATTCTTCCAAGCGCCGTTACCGATCTTGAACGGGGTCCATTTCTTTCCGTACCGGCTGAACGCTCCGTCTGCCGTTGACCGGACCCGGAATCCGGCGTTCACTGAGAGGCACCGTGCCCGTCCACGAGAGAAGGCGAGCGGTATGAGTGCTCGGCAGAACGAAGCCCGCCGAACCTCCCGTCCGGCGCGGCGGCCGACCGCGACAGGCGCGAGGACCACGAGGACGGAGACTCCCGCCGAGCCTGCGCGGACGCGCAGCCGTCGAACTCGCGAGCCCGAGCCCACCGCGCGGCGCGGCACCCGCGAACCCGACAACACCGCGCGGCGTCGAGAACGCGACCCCGGAACCGGCTCGCGGCGCACCTCGACCCGAACCTCATCCCGATCGACCACTCGGACATCGACCCGTTCGGACGCCACGCCCCGCGTTCGTGCGAAGCCGGCACCTCCGAAGGAGAGGCAACGACCGCGTCCGCCTGCGAACGACGCCCGGGCAGGGAAACCGGCCCGCCCCGCACGTGAGCGGACACGATCCGAGCAGACCCGACCCGAACAGGCACAGCCGGAACCCACATCGCTCCTCGAGAGGTTGAAGGATGCGCTGCGGGCCGGTGTCCGCACCGCGCTGGCCGGACTCCGGGGACTCGGGGCGAGACTGATCCGGAAGATCCGCGGACGGGTGGACTCGCTCCTCGGCGAGGTCACCAGCGGCGGCGTGGGACTGCAGGCGGTCCTCGCCGGCATCCGAGCCGCGCTGGAGGGTCGCAATCCGGCCCTCGCCGCGCTGGGCGGGCTGATTTCCGGACTCAGCACCAAGGCGAAGATCGGCCTGGCCGTCGTGATCGCGCTGGTGCTGCTGCTCGGACCGGTCCTGCTCGTGATCCTGCTACTGGCGGTCCTCGTCGCGGCGGTGATCAGCGCCGTCCGGTCCGCAGGGGACTGATCTGCCGGAACGACCGGTCCGTCTGCCGTGAGCAGACGAACCGCCGGTTCGCACCCATCGGGGGTCAGGCTGGCTGCATGACGACCACCGAACCATTCTCGTACCGGGACCAACTGGCCGACAGGCTCTTCCGTCAGCGCATCCTGCGACTGACCGGAGAGGTGGACGACGAGATGGCCGAGCGCGTCTGCTCGGAACTCGTCCTGCTCGCCTCCGCCGACGACCGGCGCGACATCGTCCTGCACATCAACTCACCCGGCGGATCCGTCTTCGCCGGCCTCGCCATCTACGACACGATGCAACTCGTCCCCAACGACATCGTCACGGTGGCAGCGGGATTCGCCGCAAGTATGGGGCAGGTCCTGCTCGCGGCGGGCACCAAGGGCAAACGCGCGAGCCTCGCCCACAGCCGGATCATGATGCACCAACCCTCGGCCGGATTCTCGGGGACGGCCGTCGACATCGCGATCCAGGCCGAGAATCTCGAATACATGAAACTGCAGTCGCAGCAGATCCTCTCGGACGCCACCGGGCATTCGCTCGAGGAGATCGAACGCGACAGCGACCGCGACCGGTGGTTCACCGCCGAACAGGCACGCGAGTACGGCATCGTCGACACCGTCGTCGGTTCGCTCGCCGAACTGGCGCCGTTCGCCGCGGGACGACAGATGGGACTGGGACGATGAGCACCTACACGATCCCCAACGTCATCGAACGCACACCGGCGGGGGAGCGGTCGTTCGACGTCTTCAGCCGGTTGCTCAACGAACGCATCGTCTTCCTCGGCACCGAGATCGACGACGGGGTCGCCAACGTCGTGATGGCGCAGATGCTGCATCTCGAGGCCGAATCTCCCGACCGGGAGATCGGCCTGTACATCAACTCTCCCGGCGGATCGTCCACCGCGATGCTCGCGATCTACGACACCATGCAGTTCCTGCGTCCGAAGGTCGCGACCTACTGCATGGGTCAGGCCGCCTCGGCGGCNCCGTGCTGCTCGCGGCCGGAGCCCCCGGTCGCCGGCATGTGCTCGCCCATTCGCGGGTGTTGCTGCACCAGCCCTCGGCGCAGGGGCAGGGCACCATCTCCGATCTGGCCCTGCAGGCGGCGGAGGTGATGAGGGTGCGGGCCCAGACCGAGGAGATTCTGGCCGCGCACACCGGGCGCGACATCGACCGACTGCGCCGCGACACCGACCGGGACCGGATCTTCTCGCCGACGGAGGCGGTGGCCTACGGCCTGGCCGATCACGTCGTCGTCGACCGGGACGGATGACCCGTCACACCGTCACGTGGTCACACTGTGACGCAGTCACACCGTCACGTGGTCACACTGTGACGCAGTCACACCGTCACGTGGTCACACTGTGACGCAGTCACCCCGTCATGCCGCGCACAACTCGACGCCGGCGTGACCCGTGGCCCGGAGTGTGCGGTGCGCGGTCATCCGGCGGATCCCGCGCGCGAGCAGTTGCTCCATCGGAAGCTCCAGCGCATCGCACACGGACCGCAGCATCTCGGAGGAGGCCTCCTTGCGTCCACGTTCGACCTCCGACAGATACTGCTTCGACATCCCCACCGTGCGGGCGACGTCCTCGAGGCTGCGGTCCTGATCGCGACGCTCGTCGCGCAGGATCTCGCCGTAGATCTGGCGGAGCAGCCGGGGCTCGGTGCTGTCGGCTCCCCGCACGGGAGTCCGTGCCGACTTCGCGGCGGTGGCGAAATCGATCACGCGACCCTGCTCCGGCTCCATGCCGACCATTGTGCCGTCGATCCGGTGGCACCGGACCGGGTTCAGCCGAGGACGAACACCGCCCCGGCAGATGTGTAACGGGCCCGTAACCGCAGTTAACCGAACGCATGACCTGGCGCCGATAACGTCGGCGCACCACGACGTATACAGCCGTGGATACAGGACGGGAGTTCGGGTGCCGACAGGATTGCACAGGCTTGCGGCTGCGCTCGACGCGCAGCTCGCAGACACCGACGCGGCATACGCCGCGACCTATCCCGGGACCGACGGTGCCCGCCAACCGGTACACACCGTCTACGTCCCGGCCGACCGCTACGACGCCGGGATCGCGGCACGGTGGGGAGCCGACGCGCTCGACGTCCTCGACACCCACATCGACGGTCCCGCTGACCTCGCCGCGGTCACCGGCATCGAACCCGAACTGGCCGACGCCGTCCTCCCTCTCGTGGAGGCCAAACTGCGCACCGAACCGATCGAGGATCTGCGCATCGACTTCGAGGACGGGTTCACCCGCCCCGGCATTCCCGAGCACGAACGCGACGCCGACGAGGACGCCCACGTCGCCCGCGCCGCCGCCGCGCTGGCGACCGATCCCACCGCGACACCCTTCGTCGGCATCCGGTTCAAGTCCTTCGAGGCAGCCACCCGGCGCCGCGGACTCCGCACGCTCGACGCCTTCGTCGCCGAGCTGACCGGAAAGTGCTCTCTCCCGGACGGATTCGTCGTCACGCTACCCAAGGTCACCGCGCCCGAACAGGTCGCCGCCATGGTGACGGTCTGCGAACATCTCGAAGCCACCCACTCGCTCGCCGCGTCCCTGCGGTTCGAGATCCAGATCGAGACGCCGCAGGCGATCTGCGGACCCGACGGCACCGCGGCCGTCGCCACGATGATCCGAGCGGCCCGCGGACGCTGTTCGGGGTTGCACTACGGCACCTACGACTACTCGGCCGCGTGCGACATCGCCGCGGAGTACCAGGCGATGGACCACCCCGTCGCCGACCACGCCAAGGCCACGATGCAGGTCGCGGCAGCGGGCACCGGGGTCCGATTGTCCGACGGGTCCACCAACCGCCTTCCCGTCGGCACCCGCGACGAGATCCGCGAAGCATGGGGACTGCATGCCCGCCTGATCGACCGGTCGCTGCGCCGCGGCTTCTACCAGGGCTGGGATCTGCACCCCGCGCAGCTGCCCACCCGCTACGCCGCGACCTTCGCGTTCTACCGCCGGTCGCTGGCCACCGCCGCGGGGCGCGTCGCGGCTTACCTCGACCCGGTCCTGCCGTCGGGATATCTCGACGAACCCGCCACCGCCCGTGCTCTTGCCGCCTTCCTCCTGCGGGGAACGAGCTGCGGAGCCCTCACCGAGAAGGAAGTATGCGATCGCACCGGCACGAATCTCGACCACCTGGCCCGCCTCGCGGGTCGACCGACGGCGGTGACGCGATGACCACCGTGATCCGCGCGCGACGCGCCGTGGTGGGGGACGAGGAACGCAGCTGCGCCGTCCACGTGCGCGACGGCCGCATCGTCGCGATCGAGGAATACGACGGTGCCGCTCCGGCCGGTGCGCGGGAGATCGTCCTCGCCGACGACGAGGTGCTGCTCCCCGGCCTGGTGGACACGCACGTCCACGTCAACGAACCCGGCCGCACCGAATGGGAGGGCTTCGCGACGGCGACACGTGCCGCCGCGGCCGGGGGAGTGACGACGATCGTCGACATGCCCCTCAACTCCATCCCGTCCACCGTCGACGTGGCGGCCCTCGAGGTGAAGCAGAAGGTCGCGGCCGAGCAGGTCACCGTCGACGTCGGATTCTGGGGCGGTGCGATCCCCGGCAACCTCGCCGATCTCGAACCGCTCTGGGACGCAGGAGTGTACGGCTTCAAGTGCTTCCTCGCGTATTCGGGTCTCGACGAGTACCCACCGCTGGACCGGGAGCAGATGATCGAGGCGATGCGCGTGATCGCCGGCTTCGGCGGCCTGCTCATCGTGCATGCCGAGGACGAGCCGACCCTCGACGCTCAGGACCCGCCGGCCGGACGCCGGTACGACGACTTCCTGTACTCGCGACCACCGGTCGCCGAGTCCCGCGCTGTCGCCCAGGTGATCGACGGCGCGCGGCAGACCGGATGCCGCGTGCACATCCTGCACCTGTCGGATGCGGGAAGCCTTCCGCTCGTCGCCGCGGCGAAGGCCGAGGGGCTGCACGTCACCGCGGAGACCTGCCCACACTATCTGTCGTTGTTCAGCGAGGAGATACTCGACGGCTCCACACATTTCAAGTGCTGCCCGCCGATCCGCGAGGCCCGTAACCGGGAAGCGCTGTGGCGCGGCCTGGCCGACGGCACACTCGACTGCATCGTCTCCGATCACTCGCCGTGCCTGCCGGAGCTGAAGAAGTTCGTCACCGGCGACTTCGGCGAGGCCTGGGGCGGAATCTCGTCGCTGCAACTCGGACTGCCCATCGTGTGGTCGGAGGCGCGCAAGCGCGGGCACACACTCGTCGACGTGGTGCGCTGGATGGCCGGTCGCACCGCCGACCTCGTGGGCCTGGCCGACCGCGGTGCCATCGCCGTGGGCAACAGTGCCGACCTGTGCGTCTTCGCGCCCGACGACGCCTTCGTGGTCTTCCCGGAGCGACTGCACCACCGCAACGCGGTGACGCCCTACGCCGAACGTGCACTGGCCGGGGTCGTGCGGCAGACCTGGCTCGCCGGTGAACCGCTCACCGTCACCCTCGGTGCCACCGACCCCGCGCCGCGTGGTGCGCTGCTCTCCCGAAAGGAAAACCGTTGACCGAAGCAGATTTCCTGCAACTGCCCGATCTCGCCGCGCGATCGCTGGGCGGAGCCGTCGTGTACGCGAACGACGAGTTCTTCGCGAGTCGCGAGAACCTGATCTCGCCGGGCGCACCCGATTTCGATCCTTCCGAGTTCGGGCACAAGGGAAAGGTCTACGACGGGTGGGAGACCCGGCGTCGCCGCGAACCCGGGCACGACTTCGCGGTGGTCCGGCTGGGCGTTCCCGGTGTCGTCGAGGGTGTCGTGATCGACACCGCCTGGTTCACGGGCAACTACCCGCCCTTCGCGTCCGTCGACGGGGTGAACCTCGACGGCTACCCGACCGATCAGGAGTTGCTGGACGCGCCGTGGGAACCGGTCCTCGAGCGCGTGGCCCTGAAGGGCGACACCGCGAACGCCTTCGCGGTGGAAGACGACCGGCGCTGGACGCACCTGCGCCTGAACATCTTTCCTGACGGCGGTGTGGCCCGCTTCCGGGTGCACGGATATGCACGCCCGGACCCGGCCTTCCTCACGGGCACGATCGATCTCGCGGCCCTCGAGAACGGTGGCGACGTCGTCGCGTGCTCGAACCGCTTCTATTCGTCACCGCGCAACATCATCGGCCTCGGTCGCTCGCGGCACATGGGGGAGGGCTGGGAGAACGCCCGTCGCCGCGACGACGGCAACGACTACGTGGTGATCCGTCTCGCCGGGCAGGGCTGCGTCGACCACGTCGAGATCGACACCTCCTATTTCGTCGGCAACGCACCGGGAGCGGCGCGCCTGAGCGGAATTCCCAGTGAGGACGCGATGTCCGACGAATCGTCCTGGGTCGAACTCGTACCGCGCACCGCGTTGCTGCCGGACTGCCGGCACCGTTTCCGCGTGGATTCGCCGACGCCGGTGGAGTTCGTGCGGCTCGACGTCTATCCCGACGGTGGCATCGCCCGCCTGCGCGTGAACGGACGGCTGACCTAGCTTCGACGCGGGTGCGGTGAGCGGTTTCTTACCCGCACGAAACACGATGACTCGAGCCCGAAAACTTCGGCCCCCAAGCTGTATCCGGCACCGTATACAGCACTGCATCCGAAATGGGAGCGACCACATGACCTCACCGCACCCCGTCGACGCGCGACTGCCGTTCCTCCGGCAGTTCGCGTTCGGCCTCCAGCATGTCCTGATCATGTACACCGGATGCATCACCGTCCCGTTGGTCTTCGGCGCGGCCGTCGGACTCGACCGCGACACCATCGCGATGCTCATCAGCGCCGACCTGCTGATCGCCGGTCTGATCACCATCGTCCAGAGCCTCGGTGTCGGCAAACTCGTCGGTGTCCGCCTACCCATCGTCTGCGGTGCGACCTTCGCCGGCCTGACGCCGATGATCCTCATCGCGAAGGAATACGGCCTGCAGGCCGTCTACGGCTCCATGCTGATCGGCGGCATCGTCGGTCTCGCCCTGGCCTGGCCGTTCGCCAGGATCATCCGGTTCTTCCCGCCGCTCGTCACCGGTGCCGTTCTCACCGTCGTAGGGATCTCGCTCATCGGCGTGGCCGGTGGGTTGATCGTCGGTACCGACCCGTCGTCGCCCACCTTCGCCTCGCCCACCAACATCGCCCTGGCCGCGCTGGTGATCGTCGTCGCCGTTGCCTTCCTGTGCCTCGGTCGCGGCATCTGGGCCCAGCTCGGGGTGTTGATCGCCCTCGCCGTCGGCACGGTCGTCGCGGTCCCGCTCGGCTTGATCGACCTCGGCGGCGTGGCCGGTTCGTCGTGGGTGGGTCTGCCCGCGCCCTTCCACTTCGGTGCACCGGAATTCCCGATCACCGCGGTCGTCGCCATGAGCATCGTCATGGCCGTGGTCTTCGCCGAATCCACCGCGAGCATGCTCGCCGTCGCCGAGATCACCGGCAAGCGCGTCAGCAAGGGCGACATCGCCCGCGGACTCGCCGGTGACGGGGCGTCCGCTGTGCTCGCCGGTGTCTTCAACGCCTTCGTCGACACCGTCTTCACCCAGAACGTCGGCGCGGTGGCCACCACCCGCGTCTACAGCCGCTACGTCACCGCCACGTCGGGTGCGATCCTCGTGGTCCTCGGCGCGCTGCCGAAGGCGAGCTCGGTGGTCGCGGCGCTGCCGAAGCCGGTGGTCGGCGGTGTCGGCCTGATCCTGTTCGCCACCGTCGCCCTCGTGGGCATCAACACGTTGCGCTCGGTGGACCTGTCCGACCGCATCAACTCCACGATCGCCGCCGTCGCGATCGGGTTGGGTCTGCTGCCCGAACTCGCCGAGGGCATGTTCGAGCGCTTCCCGTCCGCCGCGCAGATCCTGCTCGGCAGCGGCATCACGCTCGCCGCGATCGCGGCGTTCTCGTTGAACCTGCTGTTCAACCACACTCGTCTCGGGACATTGGCTCGTGCGTCCCGGTCCGGCACACCGGCCCCCGTCACCTCGGCCGGCACCCCCTCTCCCCACGGAGTTGCCCATGAACCAGTCGCCGTCTGACGCCTTCGTCGTTCCCGCCGTCGACATCGGCCCGTACGTGCGG